>NZ_DAITON010000069.1:0-11829 GCF_036834105.1 Anoxybacillus sp.
AAAAACTGAATAAAAAATCCTTTTGTTCCGCCCTACCAAGGTGCGAAATATGAGTATTATAATAAAAATAATAATAATAAATGATAAGCGAAAAAAGGCGGGAGAACAATGGATTGCATCGAAGTAAAAGGACAAACGGTAGAAGAGGCTATCGAAGAGGGACTAAAGCAACTTCAAGCGATGCGAGAAGATGTCATCATTGAAATCGTTCAACAAGAACGTAAAAAGCTGTTTGGTATCGTTTCGCAACCAGCCGTTGTTCGACTAACGAAGAAGCATCAAACAAAGCAAGCTGTTCAGCAGAAAGAAGGAAAAGCGTGGATACAAGACGGAGATTTTCGTTACGAATGTTTGGACGTAGGCCCAACGATCATTATTGGCGAGGGAGTCATTTGTTTACATAACGGGAAAGCGATCGAAGCAAAGGTGACGTTACAAGAAGGGGATGACGTTCGCATTTATCCAAAGGAAGAAAGTATTGCCCAATCCGTTTGGAAAGTTGACATGGATGCTAGGAAGATGGAGGCGACATTGACGTTTGCACCTGGGGTACGGCGTCGGTATGTACTCGAAGATATGCAGCCATCTAATCAATTACATATACAAGCAAAAATGGAGACTGAACTCATTTATGATGTATCACATGAAGAAGTGATGGCGAAACTGCAAGAGTTAGGTATTGTTTACGGGGTGAATCAAGAAGCGATTCGTGAGGCGTTACATTCAGAGAAAAAAGTAACTGTTGTCATTGCAAAAGGGATCGAACCAGTAGAAGGAAAAGACGGCTGGGTGGAAGTAAAAGTAGGAGAAGGGAAAAGGAAGCCGAAAGTACGTGAAGATGGGACGGTTGACTATCGTGAAATGGAAACGATCGCAACGGTCGGTGAAGGGGATGTAATCGCGATTGTTCATCCTCCACAATTAGGGAAACCGGGATTAACGGTAACAAATGAAGTGATTCCTGTTCGTGAAGTGCATCCTGTTACTGTTAAGCTCGGAAAAGGAGTGACAATGCACGAAAACCTTATTTCAGCTACACAAGGCGGGCGGCCGCAAATTGCGAAAAAAGGGAGAACTGTTGTCATTTCGATTATCCCGAAACTTGTTCACCAAGGGGATGTCGATTTATCAGTAGGAAACATTCATTTTAAAGGCGATGTTGAAATTACAGGAAACGTTCAAGATGAAATGGTTGTGGAAGCGCTCGGTAGCATTATGATTTTACAAAATGTCAATCGCGCAAATATTCGTGCTCAACAATCGATTTTTATTCAACAAAACGTCATTAGCGGGACAGTCACATCAGGGGAAAACAAAATGATCGTGACCCAACTGATTGGTTTATTACAACAAATTCGTCACTCTCTTGAACGAATGATTGTTGCTATTCAGCAATTGATGGTCATGTCAAAAATTCGCGAACAAGACATTTATCCGTTAACGAAAAGATTGCTTGAAAGTAAGTTTCAAACGATGATGGAAGCGATGAAACAGTATAAAACGATGTGCGAACAAAAGCGTGAACAAATTGGTGAACAATGGTTCGATATTGGTTCGCAGTTAGATAGTTGTTTGCTTGCTGATCGTCCCAACCATTTTCATTGTTTAGAGGGTATGGCAAACTTGCTTCGTGAACTGAATACATTTATTGGACAATATGATCGCGAAGAAAACGATGCGATTGAACTTTCTTATGCTTTAAATAGCGTCATTCATGGGAGCGGTGATGTGATTGTAACAGGGAAAGGCTGTTATAATTGCAATATTTACGCCGGAGGGACATTAACTGTTCATGGGGTATTGCGCGGTGGAGAAGCGTATGCTCAGAAAGGAATGAAAATTAAAGAAGTCGGATCTTCACTTGGTATTAAGACTGTACTAGCTGTGCCCAAAGGAGAAACGATTTATATCGAACATGTTCGGGAAGGAACCGTTGTGCAGTTTGGTAAAAAGACATATACGTTTTATGAAGAAAAAAAATATGTTGAAATGAAATGGGACGACGAGCGGAATGAAATTGTATTTGGATAAAAGACGCTTAGCCGCAAAGGCTATGCGTCTTTTCGTACATATAGTATAATAAAAATGTTCTTAATTTTCTTTCTTTTTAAAAAAGGGGGGTTGAAGATGAAAGCGGTTATGGATGGGGATATTTTATGGACACCAACGAAAGAACAAATAGAACAATCAAGTGTGAAAAAGTACATGAATTGGCTAGAAGCGAAAAAAGGACTTGCGTTTGATTCACATGCGGCGCTATGGAAATGGTCGGCTGAAAACATTGAGCAATTTTGGGAAACCGTATGGGAATACAGCGAGATAAAGTCGTCCGCCCCGTATACGTGTGTGTTAGAAGAACGAAAAATGCCGCGGGCAAATTGGTTTCCAGGGGCACGGCTAAATTATGTAGAACATATTTTTCGCAACATGCAGGAAAAACCAGCGCTTTTGTTCCGATCCGAACGCGTTTCGCTTCGTGAAGTGACGTGGAAAGAGTTAAAGCAACAAACAGCAGCGGTCGCTTCGGCGTTGAAAAAACTTGGCGTCAAACAAGGGGATCGCGTTGTTGCTTATATGCCGAGCATTCCAGAAACAGTCGTTGCGTTTTTAGCGTGCGCGAGCATCGGTGCGATTTGGTCTAGTTGTTCACCAGATTTTGGCGTCAATAGCGTCATCGATCGTTTCCAACAAATTGAACCGACAATTTTATTTGCAGTGGACGGTTGCCAATATAACGGAAAAACGTTTGATAAACTGTCGGTTGTCAAAGAGCTACAAGCAAAACTTCCAACGTTAAAAAGGACGATTGTCGTTCCGTATTTGCGTGATGATGTAAGCGCATGGGACCATTCTGTTTTATTATGGACGGACATAGTCAAAGAAGAAGGAGAGCTTGCGTATGAACAAGTTCCGTTTGCTCATCCTCTTTGGATTTTATATTCTTCAGGGACAACCGGATTGCCAAAACCAATTGTACAAGGGCATGGAGGCATTTTATTAGAGCATGTAAAAATTTTATCGATTGAATACAATATTGCACATGACAGCACTTTTTTCTGGTATACCACGACCGGATGGATGATGTGGAACTTTTTAATTGGAGGGCTATTAGTTGGGGCAACGGTTGTGCTATATGACGGAAGTCCAACATTTCCAGATGCGAACGTGTTATGGGAGCTTGCCGAAAAAGCAAAAATCACGCATTTTGGCACAAGTGCAGCGTTTATTAACGTTTGTATGAAACAAGGCATTCATCCGAAAGATCACTATGACTTTCCACATTTGCAAGCGGTTTTGTCAACAGGGTCGCCATTGACGACTGAAGGGTTTATTTGGGTGTATGAACATGTGAAACATGTTTGGCTCGTCTCATGCAGTGGTGGAACGGATGTATGTACCGCATTTGTTGGTGGGTCGCCGATGTTACCAGTTCGTGCCGGAATGCTACAATGTCGTTCGCTTGGGGCGAATGTACAGGCGTTTGATGAACAGGGTCAATCGCTTCTTAATGAAGTCGGGGAGTTAGTGATTACGCAACCGATGCCGTCGATGCCGCTCTTTTTCTGGAACGACGAAAACGATCAGCGATACCTCAAGAGCTATTTTGATACGTATCCGAGCATATGGAAGCATGGGGATTGGATTAAAATTGATGATGAAGGAAGCTGCGTCATTTATGGTCGATCCGATTCGACGATTAATCGGGCAGGCGTCCGTATGGGCACAAGTGAAATTTATCGGGCAGTCGAAACGGTCGATGGCATTCTTGACAGCTTAGTCATTGATTTAGAAGTGATGGGGCGGAAATCATTTATGCCGCTGTTTGTCGTTCTTCAACCCGGGGTGAAGCTAGATGATGTGTTAAAACAACGAGTGAAAGAAGCCATTAAGACGCATGTATCGCCTCGCTTTATTCCGGATGAGATTTATCAAGTCGAACAAATTCCAAAAACGTTAAACGGAAAGAAAATGGAAATCCCTATTCGTAAACTTTTATTAGGCTTCCCGCTTGAAAAAGCGGTGAACGTTGGCTCAATGGCAAATCCTGAATCGCTTTCTTTCTTCATTGAACTTGCAAAACAATGGGAACATTCGAACGTATGAGCAAGGCTGTTGCCAAATGGCAACAGCCTTAGGCATGCTTCTTTATTCATTCTGAGAGAAAAATATTGTCTGTGTGAATCGAAAAATGTCCAAATAGCTGAACAGGAATCGCGTCTCCTTTAAAATACGTACCGTAAAGCTGGTATGCTCCGTCTTTTAGCACATGTACTTCCACATACTCATGAACGGGGTCAACAATCCAATATTCGGGCACCCCTGCTTGTTCGTACCGTCTATATTTAATTAAACGGTCTTTTTTTGCGGTAGACGGCGATAGCACTTCGACAATGACATCAGGTGTCCCAATAATGCGTTCATCGCTAATTTTGTTCGAATCGCAGATGATGACAATGTCAGGTTGAACCCATTCGTCATTAGAAAAACAAACGTCAATCGGGGAAACGAATACACGGCATGTTTTCCCACGTAAGTGTGCAACGAACTCCGCGCTAAGTAGCGTGACGACTTGTTGGTGTTTTGGAGTAGGAGCTGGTGTCATGTTGTAAAGCTTCCCATCGATCATTTCATAACGATCACAATCGCTAAGCTGTACATACTCTGCGTACGTAAACGGTTTTCGCTCTTGCGGAAAGGCCATATCATCCTCCTACCTTTCTGAATATGGTTGTTACCATTATAACAAATGTATTTTTAATGTGAATAAACATTTTATATTGACTTTTACGTAAACGTAAACTAAAATAAAATTCAGAAAATTTAAAACAAGGTGAAGACGATGAACTATTATACGATCTCCCAACTGGCTGAGCAGTTTGATATTAGCACACGAACGATTCGCTATTATGAGGAACGTGGGCTCATTTCCCCCATTCGCACGGAGTCAGGCCAGCGGCTGTATACGAAAAAAGACCGAGCGGTGTTAAAGCTCATTTTACGCGGCAAACGGTTCGGTTTCTCGTTAGAAGAAATTCATGAAATGATCAGCTTGTTTGACAACGATCGCACCGGTCGAAAACAGCTGGAAAAAACAATTGCATACGGCGAGCAAAAGCTAAAGGAGGTGACCGAGCGAATTGAGGACTTAATGCAGTTAAAACAAGAAATGGAGTCGATTTTAGCAGATTTTCGTGAACGACTACAAAAATTGGAGGGAAGCGAATGAACATTTCCGAGTTGTTAGCGCGCAATGCGCGAAAGTTTCCGAACAAAGTGGCACTCATTGATGGAGACGTGTCACTTTCTTATCAAGAAGTAGATGATACGGTCAATCGGCTTGCTTCATCGTTAGCTTTGCTTGGTATCGGACGGGGTGATAAAGTCGTCTTATATATGCCAAATGTGAAAGAATTTGTATATGCATATTTTGCCGCCTTGCGTCTTGGAGCCATCATCGTACCAGTTAATGCGCGGTTAACAGCGCAAGAAGTACAATATATTATCGAACATAGCGAAGCAAAAGCGGTAATTGCACATGATTGGATTTATCAAGAACTTGCACCTCTTGCTCGTACGGTTGACGTCATTTGGGTGAGAACAGGGGAAGCGACGGACGGTTGGCGTTCGCTCACGCAACTCATTGCTAGCGGTGATTCCTCACCAATCGTTTGCCCATTGAACGAAGATGACGAAACGACAATTTTATACACATCTGGGACGACTGGTAAACCGAAAGGAGTGCTGTTTACAGTCCGCAATATTCTTACCGTCGCAACAATGATGGCGTTAGAAACGAAAATGGATAAGCATAGCCGCCTGTTGCATATGATGCCACTCAGTCATTCCGCTCCACTTCATTTATTTTTTATTGGAGGCATGTATGTTGGGGCCACTCATGTGTTATCACCAACGTTTTCCCCAGAAACCATGTTGCAGCTGATTACGCAACATAAAATTACCCATTTTTTTGGAGCACCGGTCGCCTATTTACTCGCAGCAAAACATCCACGTCTTCACGAATACGATTTATCTTCCGTCCAATATTGGACGTATGGCGGCGCACCGTTGTCAGCAAATGAGGTGCAATTTGTCGCCAAACAGTTTTGTACGAATCGACTAATGTGTTTGTATGGATTAACGGAAGCTGGACCGAACGGAACGTATTTATCACCGGAAGAACATGCAACAAAGGCAGGAAGCGTAGGAAAAGATGCCGCCCTTCATTGCGAAGTAAAAATTGTCGATGAACATGGCAGAGAGGTTCCGCTTGGCGAAATTGGGGAAGTCATTTTAGCCGGGGAAGGCATTATGAAAGGCTATTATAAAGACGATGAAAAAACAGCGGAAACAGTGAAGAACGGATGGTTATATACAGGGGATTTAGCGCGCCGCGATGAAGATGGGTACATTTGGATCGTTGACCGGAAAAAGGATATGATCATTTCAGGTGGTGTGAACGTTTACCCGAAAGAAGTGGAAGATGCGTTAAAGCTACATCCAGCGATTATTGATGTGGCGGTAGTTGGTGTGCCACATCCGGAATGGGGGGAAACGGTGAAAGCGTTTGTTGTTACAACAGAGCCGATAGAGCATCTTGCAGAAGAATGTAGGCGTTTTCTATCTGATAAACTTGCAGACTATAAAATTCCAAAGCTATACGAAAGAATCTCCGAACTTCCGCGCAACGCGACAGGAAAAATATTAAAACAAGTATTGAGAGGGATGCATAATGAAACGGCTACGCGAAGTTGATCCGAACTTACTGACTAATTTAAAAAAACATTTAGACAAAGAGTTTTATGCGTATGCAGAAGAAGAATTAGAGAAGTTTTGGCAACGCTGCATGACCGATATCGATCGGCGCGCCATGCATACGGACCGCGAAGGACAGCCGCGCCTTATCAAATATGACCGTTTTGGTAACGATATTTCTGAAATATGGGTGAACGAAGGATACAAACAAACAGTAAAAGAAACGTACGAAACGGGAATTGTTGGCTATGTCCATAAACCGATTCCTGCGCTCGGGCGTGTTGGCAACTACATTTATTCGTATGCTCAAGGCTATTTGTTATCGCAAGTCGAACCGGGGTTTTATTGTCCTGTAACGTTAACGATGGCGACTGCATACGTATTAGAGCATTTTGCCGATGAACGAATAAAAGAAAAATATTTGCCACACGTCATTTCAACAGGGGAAGTTGAGCTGTATGAAGGGGCGACGTTTTTAACCGAGCGACAAGGCGGTTCGGATGTTGGTGCCAATGAAGTACGCGCTGTTTTATGTGGTGACCATTATGAAATTTATGGGGAAAAATATTTTGCGAGCAACGCCGGCATGTGTGGGGTTGCCTTAGTGCTTGCACGCATCGACGGAAGCGAAGCGGGGACGAAAGGACTTAGTTTATTTTTGGTGCCGTGGAGAAACGATGATGGCACGTTAAACGGCATTTACATTCGACGTTTAAAAGATAAACTTGGCGTACGAGCAGTCCCGTCGGCGGAAGTCGTATTCGAAGGAGCAAAAGCCTATTTAATTGGTGATGCAAAAAAAGGGTTTTATTACATGATGGAAGCGCTTAATTTATCGCGTGTCTGCAATGCTGTTGCTTCGATTGGAATCATGAAGCGGGCGTTAGAAGAGGCAAAGCAATACGCGGTCAATCGTCAAGCATTTGGGCATACACTTACAGCGTATCCGATGGTAAAAGAAACTTTGGTGAATTTAACAGCTCGTCAAGAAGTGCAAACGAGCGCTTGTTTTGAGCTTATTTCCTTTTTTGATCGGGTGATGCGCACATCAGAACAAGCGTCCGACCGAGAAAAAGCATGGAATCGCTTGCTAATTGCGCTTTTAAAAATGCGCACAGCAGAAGAAGCGATTGCATTTGCTCATGAAGCGATTGAAATGCACGGTGGTAACGGCTATATTGAAGATTTCGTCACGCCCCGTTTGCTTCGCGATGCTCAAGTGTTAACTGTCTGGGAAGGAACGGCCAACATCTTAGGGCTTGAAGTGTTGCGTCTCATCCGAAAATATCGCATTCACGAAACATTTATTCAAACAATAAGCGAACAACTGGCTGCACTCCCAATCGAAGCGCGCGCATTTGCTGCACCGGTCGAACGCGGGCTACACGAACTTATACAGTCGCTTAAACAACTACACGGACAAACGGAAGATGTGCAAACGTATCACGCCAAAAAAATCGCCAATCGCCTTTGTGATTTGTATTTAAGCGTCGTCGCATTAAAACAAGCAAACGAAGGTAAGCGAAACGAACTTATTGCTCGTCTCTTTTTACAACATATTTGGGAGAGCGATTTATTCGATCAGGAGATGATATCTGTCTATTATTTTGATGTCATTATAAACGAGACGAAAAAAGTGGAAGTATAAAAAAAGTGGAAGTATAAAGAAAAAAGCAAGGAACTGGACAGGTTCCTTGCTTTATATTAATACAAACACCGCGAGAAAATGGGCAACAGAACCGCCTAGCACAAACAAGTGCCAAACAGCATGGTGAAATTTAAACGCCCGCCATACGTAAAAAATTGCACCGATTGTGTATAATATACCACCAATGACTAAGTAGATGATTCCCTCAGGCGAAAGACCAGAGATGAGCGGCTTCCATGCAAACACAATTAACCAGCCCATCACCACATAAATGATCGTCGATGTATATAAAAAGCGATTGACGAAAAAACATTTAAATACCGTTCCGACCAATGCTAACCCCCAGACGATGCCAAATAACGTCCAACCAATTGTACCTTTGACTGCTAAAAATAAAAACGGCGTATATGTACCAGCGATAAAAAAGTAAATGGCTGAGTGATCGAAAATTTCAAATAGCCGTTTCCACCTTCCTTCTGGCAAGGCGTGCACGATGGTCGATGACAAATATAAAAGAAGCATCGTGCTTCCGAACAGGGTGACGCTCACAACGTGCCATGCGTTTCCATGTAGTGATGCAACAACGGTAAGCACGACGAGCGCTGCGATGCTAAATATCGCCCCCACCCCATGCGTAATCGCATGAACGATTTCTTCTTCTTTCGTAAACGTATGTGTAAAAGCCAATGGCCTCATCCCTTTCGCTAAAGACATTTTGTTTATTTTACCACATACGTATACGTACCGTACATTTTTTGTTCATTGTTGTTTTCATTCGCGATATAATGAGAAAAAAAGAGAGGTGAAGGGAATTGCAAATACAGTTGGAAAGGCAACGGAAGGCGAAAAAATGGCTCGTACCATCTTTGATCGGTGTGTTGCTTCTTGCGGCAATTGTATGTGTTGCTATTTCGATTTACGTCGGCTGGAATTTGACTCATAAAGAGCGAAAGGCAGTTGTAGAAACACCAACAGCTTACGGTATGACTTATAAAGATGTAACATTTACAAGCAAACATGATGGACTGAAGCTAAAAGGATGGATCATCGAGCCGACAAAACAAGCGAAAATGACCGTTATTTTTTCGCACGGTTACGGTGGAAACCGCTACGAACCAAATGTGCCGTTTTTGCCAATCGCTAAAGTGCTAACGGATGCAGGGTACCGCATCATTATATTTGATTTCCGGGCTAGCGGTGAATCAGAAGGAGACATGACAACAATCGGCGCGAAAGAAAAGTACGATTTGCTCGGCGTTATTGACTATGCGAAACAACATTACTCTGAACCGATCGTTCTGTATGGAGTGTCCATGGGGGCGGCAACATCGATTTTAGCAGCAGGAATGGATAAAGATGTTCAAGCAGTTATCGCGGACAGCCCGTTTAGCGATTTAGAAGGATATTTGCGGACATATATGCCTGTATGGACGAACTTGCCGAACGTTCCGTTTACGTATTTAATCATTACCCTTATCCCGATGATTACCGATTTAGACCCAGCAGAGTCGGTGCCGATCAAAGCGGTCGATGCAATTGCCCCACGTCCGATTTTATTTATTCATAGTAAAGCTGACCCGTCCATCCCATACGAAGAAAGTGTGAACATGTACAACAAACATCCAGACGTATTTGAACTTTGGCTCACCGAAGAAGCGAAGCATGTGAAAAGTTTTGGTATGTATAAAGACGAATACATGCATAAAATGTTAGCGTTTTTAGAGAAGGTACAAAAATAAATTTCAGAATATTCATTGACTTTTGACAAAAAGATAAGTATGCTTGTAGTAAATTTGGAAGAATGGAGAGGAGAAAGAAGATGAGTGTAGTTGAGCAGAGGAGAGGGTATTTTGGTGAATTTGGCGGAAGTTTCGTACCACCAGCGTTGCAAGAAGCGCTAGATTATCTAGAAGCGCAGTTTTTAAAGTACAAAGATGATCCCGCATTTCATGAAGAGTTTACGTTTTATTTAAAAGAATATGTCGGACGCGAAAATCCACTTACGTTTGCCTCGAGATTGACTGAGAAGCTTGGAGGGGCGAAAATTTATTTGAAAAGGGAAGATTTGAACCATACCGGCTCTCATAAAATTAACAATGTCATCGGGCAAATTTTATTAGCGAAACGGATGGGAGCCAAGCGTATTATTGCCGAAACAGGCGCTGGACAGCACGGTGTGGCGACGGCGACAGCTTGTGCGATGTTTGGTATGGATTGTGTCATTTATATGGGGGAAGAAGATACGAGAAGACAAGCGTTAAATGTTTTTCGGATGGAGTTGTTAGGGGCGAAAGTTGTTCCTGTAGCTAAAGGACAAGGGAGATTGAAGGATGCCGTTGATGAAGCGTTAAACGACTACGTTCGAAATTATGAGCATACATTTTATTTGCTTGGCTCGGCTGTTGGACCACATCCGTATCCGACGATCGTGAAACATTTCCAATCTGTCATCAGTGAAGAAAGTAAACGACAAATTATTGAAAAAGAGGGGCGTTTACCGGATGTTGTGGTCGCTTGTGTGGGTGGTGGTAGTAATGCAATTGGTGCTTTTGCTCATTATATGGATGAACCGAGTGTACGTTTAATTGGAGTCGAACCGGAGAAAGCCGCCACGCTAACGAAAGGGGTACCAGCTGTCATTCACGGCTTTAAATGCCTCGTTTTGCTTGATGAAAAAGGAAACCCGCAACCAACATATTCAATTGCTGCTGGACTCGATTATCCAGGGATTGGGCCGGAGCATAGCTTTTTAAAAATGTCTAGTCGGGCAGAATATGATACAGTCACAGACGACGAAGTGTTAGAAGCATTTCAAACACTCTCAAAAACGGAAGGGATCATTCCTGCGCTAGAAAGTGCCCACGCGGTTGCGTATGCTATGAAACTAGCTCCGACACTCGGCCGCGACCAAATCATTATCGTGAATTTGTCGGGTCGTGGAGATAAAGATGTCGAGCAAGTGTTTCATATGTTAAAAGGTTAGTCGTAAAAAAACGTCGTTCCCATAACGTGGAACGACGTTCATCGTTAGTTGGCCTTTTTTAACATATGCAGTTCTTCCTCTGTGCGTGCGATGCGACCGAGCTGGTAGTCAAGTCGTTCATGGATGTAGGCAATGTCTTGTTTTGTAGCCATTTCTCCGCGGATGTGAGCAATTTCGTGTCGCATGGCGTCCTGGATGCTGCGTTGTTCTAGCTGATTGTCCCGCACGGCTTTGATCATTGCTGTATTTTCTTTCATTTGCTCTTTCAACCAGCGAATATCCGCATCCTGTTTATTCACTTTTGTTTTTAATTCACTAATTTCCTCCTTCATTGTCTGAATTTCTTGCTTCATTGTCTGAATTTCTTGCTTCATTGTCTGGATCTCTTGCTTCATCGTTTGAATGTCTTGTTTCATTGTTTGAATCTCTTGCTTCATTGTCTGGA
>NZ_DAITON010000070.1:0-11826 GCF_036834105.1 Anoxybacillus sp.
CCTGTTTGTCTCTTGGGTATGGAAATTAATGTAATAAAAAATACTCATCTACAGTCACTTTTTAACATTTCGATTAACTCATCGTATTTTGGACTATTTAAGAAGTTTTCTACAGATACGTGATACGCATTCGGTAGCTTTTCTTTTGCACGATCTGTTAAGTTTTGGTGTGTAATCACAACGTCCGCATCACCCGGTAACTGGTTAATAGCTGTATTTGTTACCTCAATATCAAGACCCGCTTTTTGTACTTTATTTCTCATAATCGAAGCACCCATTGCACTCGATCCCATCCCTGCATCACAAGCAAAGACAATTTTCTTTACTTGTTTTGGTGCTGTAGAGCTTAATGCTGAAGCAACGCTGCTTTTCTTTCCTTTTAATTGTTGCATCTGCTCTGTTGCTTGTTCTAAATCCCCTTCTTCTTGTTTTGATGTTTTCAAGAAGAATGATGCCACTAAGAAAGAAACAGTAGCAGCAACGATCACACCAGCAAGAACACCTACATAATGACCACGCGGTGTCATAGCGAGTAATGCGAAAATACTTCCTGGTGATGGAACTGCGACAAGACCCGCATGAAATAATGTGAATGTAAATACTCCGCTCACACCGCCGGCAATTGCCGCCAAAATTAATACTGGACGCATTAAAATATATGGGAAGTAAATTTCGTGAATTCCTCCGAGGAAATGAATAACCACAGCACCTGGCGCTGATTGTTTCGCCATTCCCTTTCCAAACAACCAGTAAGCAAGTAAAATACCGAGACCTGGACCTGGGTTTGTTTCAAGCAAGAATAAAATCGATTTCCCTGTTTTCGCCGCTTGCTCAATACCAAGAGGACTTAAAATACCGTGATTAATCGCATTGTTTAAAAACAATACTTTTGCTGGTTCAATGAAGATGTTTGCTAAAGGCAATAATTTCGCGTTAACAATCGCCTCTACACCTGCTGCCAATGTTTTGTTTAGTCCTAAAACGACAGGTCCAATTCCTTTAAAAGCGACTAATGTGAGCAATCCACCAATAATACCTGCTGAAAAGTTATTGACTAACATTTCAAAACCTTGTTTGACTTTTCCATGAACGAGCTTGTCAAACTGTTTGATCGCATATCCACCAAGCGGACCCATGATCATTGCACCTAAAAACATCGGGATGTCTGAACCGACAATAACCCCCATTGTTGCCGTTGCACCGACGACTCCACCGCGAACATCGTAAATCATTTTTCCGCCTGTATAACCAATTAATAATGGCAATAAATACGTAATCATCGGCCCAACTAATTTAGCGAATGTTTCACTTGGCCACCAACCTGTTGGGATAAATGACGCGGTAATAATTCCCCACGCAATAAATGCTCCGATGTTTGGCATAATCATTCCGCTTAAATAACTGCCAAAACGTTGCACTTTAACACGAAAACCTGTTTGATTTTCCATGTTCTCTCCTCCTCGTTTTCATTTTTGTCTTGCTATAGCTTCATATTAAAGCGCTTACAGCTTGTGTTCAATGTAAAGTAAACATCATTTTGTCTGTCACAATCTTGTCATTTTTAAAAAACAAAAAGAGGAAAAAACATTTCTCAACCATTCCCATCTTTAGTTTGTCTCATTGCTGTAAAAACTAATGATGCATGAGGATGATACATGCTAAGGAGGGATGAACAAATGATAACGAAACTGACGAAATCCATTGTTGCTTTAAGTTTGTTGACTATTGTCGGTTGTAACAACGCAATGGATATGAATAACCGTTCAAACATTTCTGCTTTGCATACAACGCTATCGAGCAATCAATATCCGCATACAAAAGCGATATTGATTCAAGAAGCTCGCTATAAATTTGTTCCAATTGATCCGAAAGACGCAACAAATTGGCGATCACTAACCGAACAACAAAGAACATATATGCAACCAAGACCTTATACGCAAGCACCGAATGTGTATCAACGTCCAAATCAAGTAACACCAACACAACCGAACAGACAAACACAACAACAGACACAACAACAAACAAGACAAACAACGCCGACTACAAATATTAGTCAATATGCCCAACAAGTGATTGACTTAACAAATAAAGAACGGGCGCGGGCAGGACTGCCAGCTTTACGCGCTGACGCTCAACTTAGTTCTGTTGCTCAGAAAAAATCAGAAGACATGCGAAAAAATAATTATTTCTCGCACACAAGCCCAACATACGGATCTCCGTTTGATATGATGCGCGATTTTGGCGTTTCTTATCGAACAGCTGGGGAAAACATTGCGAAAGGGCAGCGAACACCCCAAGAGGTTGTCAATGCATGGATGAATAGCGCAGGACATCGAGCGAACATTTTAAATCGCAATTTCACACATATTGGCGTTGGATTTGACGGAAACGGAAATTATTGGACACAAATGTTTATTGGGAAATAAGAAACCCGCCGTCTCGGTGTGAGGCGGCGGGTCTTCTCACTGCTCAACAATTTTCTCTAACAACGCATCGCCTGATTGGCTGACGCGTACATACGCAAAGCGGGCACGTTGCTGTATATCTAATCCTGTCTTCTCCGGAACAAAGTACGTTTCAATTCCGTAAATGATCGTGTTTCCATATATATTCCCATTCACTAACACATCGCCCTCGCGGTACAAATGCGGATTGCGCTTCTTTCCATTAACCGAATAAATACCGACAAATCGATGAACCCCTGTGTCGTCTTTTCGTAAAATGACTTGAACTTTGCCCCATTCATCAACCCCTTCAATTGTTGAAATATCGTATTGAAGACGAACATAATCTCCTTGAATAAGTGAACGTGGATCAATCGGCTCAAGCTGCAATTTGATTTGCTCACCATGCCGAATATGTCGTTCCTTATCAAATGTCACATACGCGATAAATACAACTTGTAAGGTGATGACGACCAAAAGGGGTAACCATTTTTGGTCACGAACGGAAAACGAAATCGCTTTTCTTTTTTGTACAAATGTAGCGAATGTAAACAAACATAAACCAACAATAGCCAATGTGAACGATTTATGAAGTAAATCCCATATCCATTCATAATACTTTAATATGAGAAACAAACACATATACACCCAAGCAATTGAGCGCTCATATTCATTTGTACGAAATAAAAGAACGAACGAGGCTGCACAAAGAAATGCAATATTCCATCCGACATACATCCAATCTATAGAAAAAATATCTGCACTTGTCAATAGAAGGAGTGAAGTAAACGAAAAAACGAGAAACACAAAACGCTCATACATATGTTTGGCGAACCAATAGATGACGCTATAAAAAACAAATACAGTCAATAATGTGAGACGGATGTCGCTCCATTCATCAAGCATCATCATAGCGACATAAATGGAAGCAGCGATATTTGTCATCGTTCGTACACCTGCTGGCATACGCCATGAAATAAGAAACAAGACAGCGACATATGCACTCATCACAATCAAGGAAACCTCAGTCACACTAAACGCCCCAAGTATATATCCAATCGCAAGCAATGTGTAACGAACAACATCATTTTGTCTTTTCCATAATAATGCGGGTGTAACAAATAGCAAAATACATATGCTTAGCAATACATACGGTGAAAACGCATCGAACCAAAACGAAAGAAGCTGCATAATACTTCCAACAGCAATCATCGATGCAACGACGGTGACAATGATTTGAAAAGCAACGATAAAAAATTTCTCTACCTTTCCATTACTACGTTTTTTCATCCATCGCAATCCGTAAATACCGATATAGACGATGATGACAGCTAGCACAAGACCGAATATATACCCATTCCCACCAAAATACTGCTCAACAAACCGAAAATATTGAATGATCCCAAACATACCTGTAAACAATACCGTGCATATAAAATATGGCTGTTTTTTTACATATAACAAAAACAATACGAAAAGGATGGTATACACGTATGGCCAAAAGCGAAATTGCTCAAATGATATTCCTTGTATGAAGATAACAAACAGCCAACTATGCATCGCCATATAAGCGAGAATAGAAAGTAGAGATGGACGACTGAACGATGCAACGATGCCATTGATGATCACAAAAAGCAATAAAATGAAAAATGACGTCCATTCCCCTCTTTCAATGTGATACGAAGAAGGAAAGTAGTAAAACCAAAACGTTAGTTGAAGCAATCCGAGGCTAAACACAACAAGAAATCGGTCGCGAGCAAGCCAAGCAAAAATAGAAGTAGGAATAAGCCAAACAAAAAACAATAAAAAGCTATCAGCATGTGAGTTATACACTTGCCCGATTAGCGCAACACAAATACCAAATGTAATGGCTCCGAAAATAAACAACCATCTGCTTAATAAATGATAGCGAAAAACAGTCGCGCTCATCACATAAAAGAAAACCATAAAGCCAGCTGCAATACTAACTTTCGTCAATCGTCCAAGTTCAGGCCAATTCGAAGCGAAAAAATAAACGAACGCGGCAACGAGAAACAAAAGCCCTAACAAATATGTTGTTTTCACAACTCGTTGTGCCATATAGCGGCCTCCTTAAACATCGCCTTTTTACCATTATACTATGGTTGGAGACCGCACGTATACATCATTTATCGATATACCCAAGCCGCTCAGAAATTTGTTTGCCAATCGCTTTCATTTGCACATGAAGTTGTTCTAGTCGTTCATCCGTCATACGAATCGTCGGCCCAGACACACTGACCGCTGCAACAACTTGCTTTGTGTGATCAAAAATAGGCACAGCTATACAACGGATACCGTACTCGTTTTCCTCTAAATCAAGCGCATAACCGAGCTCACAAACACGCTCTAACTCGCGGAGAAACATACGTTGATCTGTAATCGTATAATCAGTATGTGGTGGTAATCCTTTTCTTTTTAAAATGTCCATTACAACATGCTTGGGCAAATGTGCCAAAATCGCCTTACCGACGGCTGTGCAATGCATCGGTGCTCGCTTTCCGACTTTTGAATGCATGCGTAATGTTTCATTCCCATCTAGCTTTTCAATGTAAATGACCTCCCCTTGATCGTACACGACAAGGTGAACAACTTCGTTCGTTATTCGTTCAAGCTCGCGTAAATACGGTTTTGCTTCTTTTCGTAAATCGATCGATTCTAACAACTTCGAGCTCATTTCCAACAGCTTATAACCGAGCTTGTATCGCTCTGTTTCTCCATCTTGTTCAACGTATCCGTGTTCAGCGAGTGTCGATAGTAACCGATGAACGGAACTTTTATGAATACCGATTTGTTTAGCAATTTCCGTCACACCAATTCCATGACGATAGTTGCTTAAAATATCCATAATTTTTAATGCCCTACTAACTGACTTGACAAATGAATCTTTTTCCATGATGCTCCCACCTTTAGCACGTAATAAGGGCATTCGCATTGAATGCCCTCTGTATTATCATTGTTTCACATGTGCATACTTTGCCTTCGCTTCTAAACGACGACGATGTAAAATCGGCTCCGTATAGCCGTTTGGCTGTTCGTACCCTTTAAAAACGAGGTCGCACGCTGCTTGGAAAGCAACTGAGTTGTCATAATCAACCGACATCGGTCGATAAGCTGGATCGTCGGCATTTTGTTCATCGACAACTTTCGCCATTCGCTTCAACGTTTCAAGTACTTGCTCTTTCGTACAAATACCATGATGTAACCAGTTGGCAATATGTTGGCTCGAAATACGAAGCGTTGCACGGTCTTCCATTAAACCAATGTTATGGATATCGGGTACTTTTGAACATCCAATCCCTTGGTCGATCCAACGAACGACGTAACCAAGAATACCTTGTGCATTATTATTTAACTCTTGTTGAATTTCCTCAGGCGTCCATTGTGGGTTGCTAGCGACAGGAATTTGTAAAATATCGTCACAATAGTTTTTGACACGTTTTTTCAACTCGTCTTGCACCGTAAACACATCTACTTGATGATAATGAAGCGCATGTAACGTCGCCGCTGTAGGTGACGGAACCCAAGCTGTATTTGCCCCGGCTTGCGGATGAGCAATTTTTTGCTTTAACATTTCCGCCATCATATCAGGCATCGCCCACATTCCCTTACCAATTTGGGCACGACCTTGAAAACCAGTCAGTAATCCAATCGCTACGTTCGATTTTTCATAACTTTGTAACCATACGGACGATTTCATTTCATTTTTTCGAATCATCGGTCCTGCTTCCATTGATGTGTGAATTTCGTCGCCTGTACGATCTAAAAAGCCTGTGTTAATGAAGATGATTCGATCCCTTACTCGATAAATACAATTTTTCAAATTCAATGTTGTCCGTCGTTCTTCGTCCATGACACCAATTTTAATTGTATTCCGTTCAAGGCCGAGCATATCTTCCACACGATCAAACAATTCATCTGCGAATGCTACTTCTTCTGAACCGTGCATTTTCGGCTTTACAATGTAGATCGAACCTTTTCTCGAATTAACATACTTCCCATTGCCGAGAAGCGAATGTTTCATAATTAAAGTCGTTACGACCGCATCTAAAATACCTTCGTACACTTCTTCTCCGTTTTCAAGTAAAATCGTATTGTTCGTCATTAAGTGCCCAACGTTGCGCACAAACATAAGCGACCGTCCTGGCAATGTGAGCGTTTCGCCACTTGGTGTTGTATATACACGATCTGGATTTAGCTCGCGCGTAACTGTTTTATTTCCTTTTGTAAAGCTCGCCGTTAAATCACCACGAACTAAACCGAGCAAGTTGCGATATACAAGTACTTTATCTTCCGCATCGACTGCCGCAACAGAATCTTCACAGTCCATAATTGTTGTTAACGCGGCTTCTAAATAAACGTCCTTGATACCAGCTGCATCCGTCTGTCCGATCGGGTGAGTACGATCAATTTGTATTTCAATATGTAGACCGTTATTTTTCAATAAAATCGCAGACGGTTGCTCTGGTGAACCTTGATACCCAACAAATTTTTGCCCATCTTGCAACGTTGTTGTTTGTCCATCTCCCGTTGTCACAGTTAGCACACCGTTTACAACGGCGTATTGAACGGCATCTTTGTGCGAATATCCGCGAAGTGGTACTGCTTCATCTAGAAAGGCACGAACGTAAGCGATGACCTTTTCCCCACGTATCGGATTGTATCCTTTTCCACGCTCAGCCCCATCTTCTTCACTAATCACATCTGTACCATATAAAGCGTCATACAAACTTCCCCATCGGGCATTCGCTGCATTTAGCGCATAACGCGCGTTTGTAATCGGAACAACGAGCTGTGGACCTGCTTGCTTAGCAATTTCATCATCGACGCGTTCTGTCGTAATTTCAAAATCTTCGACTTCCGGCTCTAGGTAACCGATTTCTTGTAAAAATGATTTATATTGTTCAAAATCAAACTGTCCACGATGTTGCTTATGCCATTCATTGATCTTTTCTTGTAATTCATCACGCTTCGCAAGCAACGCTTTATTTTTCGGCGTTAATTCGACGATCAGCTGTTCAAAATCTCCCCAAAACTTATCTGCATCTACCCCACTATTCGGCAACACTTCATTTGTCATAAAATCATAAAAAATATCAGCTACCTGTAGACGACCTATTTTCACATATTCCCCCATCATCATTCCCCTTCCTTTTGTTGCGTATTATGAAACAATGTTTCAAATTTCTCGAAAATATCATACCATACAAAAACAGAAAATTTCAACAATTTTCTTACAATGAATAAAAGCGGGAAAAGTCCCGCCTTACTTGTAAATCCCGTATTTTATAATGTTCACATATTCATCTAACTCTTGCATAACCAAATCCCCGTGGTGAATCGGATTATATCGTTTATTTTTATACAATTGCATATACTTATTCGATAATTGTTCAACGATCAACATCGTCATGCGCACGACAGTTTCAGCACATACATCGTCACGCAATGTTTCTTTCTGTAGAAGATCTTTTAAAAAAATATGTTGCAATTGAAAATCTTCAGCATATGTTTCGTAATGTTCCGCAAGCAGTTGTTCCATTTCTTTTTTCACCACTTTTGGTGGATTAGCGACTGCATCGATGACTAGTTGTGTTTCATTCGGATATTTCATAAATACTCGTTGCTTGATAAGCAAAATTTGTTTTATTCGTTCAAAAAAGTCACTACATCTCAGTTCATTTACTGCTTCCATCGTTTTTTCAGTCAACAACGCTTTTGCATAATGAACAACATATAAATATAAATTTTTTTTGCTTTTGAAATAATGAAAAAGCAATCCTTTCGATATCCCGGCGCGGCTTGTAATGACGTCTGTTGACGCATGTTCATACCCGTTTTGCACAAATTCTTCGATAGCCGTACGGATAATAAGCTTTTTTTTGTCTTCTTGTTGCCTTTCAAACGCTTCGTACAACCGAATCACCTAACCTATGCCACAATATCTTTCTTTTTGTAAATAATGTATGCTAAAACGATGCTTACACTAATGATCGCTATCATTAAACTAACGTATAGTACATCGAGTTGCAACTCATAAATGATCGGTGCTGCATCAACATATTTGAACGGGCTAAAGTATTTCAAAAAAGATAAATCTTCAGAAATGCTTGACATCATGCTCATAAAATAAGTGACGAAAACAAGCCCAAGGGCAAACGATGACGCATTTCTCGTTTTACGCATCATCGTTGATAATAAAAATGCTATGGACGCAAACGTAAAGTGAAGAAATACATTTGCCAACGTCAATAAATAAACAGCTTTTAATGAAACGTCGTATTCTTTAGCGATCTGAAAGCCGACTAAACTAACAAGGAAGGAAACCGTATTTATGACAATAATATTTACAACGACAACGAGTCCTTTACTTGTCAAAACTTCACTTCTTGTGACTGGTTTAGCAAGTAAAAATTCAATCGTTTTATCGTTTTCCTCTTTCGCGACAATATTTGCGGCTAACATAGCTGCGTAAACACTGCCAAGCAACGTCGTCATCGCATACACACGCACACCGTAATACCCTGTCAAATCACCAATGCTCAATTGATCCATTCCAAATGCTTTAATCATGGCTGGTGGCAGCGATTGAAGCAGCTTCGTTACTTCTTTTTGTTGCTCCGCGAACTGTGGGAAAATACTTAGCGTCAACAGTATAAGTCCGCTAAGCACAACAGTCCAAATAACTAAAGATTTTGCGTTTCGTTTCCATTCCCGTTTAAACATCATCTATCCCCTCACTTTTCGTAATAGTGCATAAACACATCTTCAAGAGACGGTTCGCTCATCGACACATCTTTAATGCGTAAATTGTGCAACTCGGCTATTAGTTCGTTCATATCCCCTCTGTATAACATCATCACTTCATTACCGCTGACTTCTTTTTTTACAACTCCCTCTAAATCAAATGTCGCATATTGTCCTTCCTCGAGCACGATCGTCACGTGTTTCAGCTGGTTTTTCGTTAGGTGTTCGATCGTTTCCACTTGAATAAGCTTGCCTTCTTTAATAATCGCTACACGATCACAAAGCTTTTGCACTTCTGATAAAATGTGCGAGGAGAAGAAAATCGTTACACCTTTTTTCCGTTCTTCTAAAAGAAGCTCAAAAAACGTATGCTGCATAAGCGGATCTAATCCACCTGTTGGCTCATCTAAAATAAGCAGTTTCGGTTCGTGCAACAACGCTTGAACGATCCCCACTTTTTTTCGATTTCCAAATGATAAATCTTCAATTTTTTTATGAACGTCTAAATCAAGACGCTTAGCCAGCTGTTTCAATCGTCGATCCGTCACGTTATAAAATGATGCCGAATAAAGCAATAAGTCGATCACTTTCATATCATCATAGTAATGCACTTCAGAAGGTAAGTAGCCAACATGACGCCGGATTTCTTTCGCATCTTTTACAATATCTTTTCCGAAAATCGTCGCACTGCCGCTCGTCGGATAAATAAAGTTTAGTAACGTACGAATCGTCGTACTTTTTCCTGCTCCGTTCGGTCCGATAAACCCAAAAATTTCCCCTTCCTTAATAGAGAATGTTACCCCTTCAATTCCTCGATTGTTTTTATACCTTTTTGTTAGCTGTTTGACATCAACAATGCCCATCGTTTCGCCCCCTTGGCGTTATACTTTATTGACCAATAAGTCAATTCCATAATACAACAGTTTGACTCAATAGTCAATAAAGAGATATTTACATATAATTCAAAAAGTGATATCATTAAAATATCTTTATGATGTTAGGAGGAAGAAATATGAAAGAAATGAAAGCTTGGTATATGAATGGTTTTTTCGCTTTGTTTCTTATCATCACATTACTTGCAGGTGCTATGTGGCGTTTTTTTATGGAGATGGAACTTATCCTTCCACTTTTCCTTGCTTTTTTCGCCTTCTTATTAATGACAGGCATGACTATGGTGCAACCTAATCAAGCAAAAGTCGTCATCTTTTTCGGAAAGTATGTCGGTACTATTCGTGATAGCGGTTTATTTTTGACTATTCCACTTAGCGTTCGCAAAACCGTTTCATTACGTGTTCGCAACTTCAACAGCGCCAAATTAAAAGTGAATGACGTTGAAGGGAATCCAATTGAAATTGCAGCGGTCGTCGTTTTTAAAGTGATTGATTCAGCGAAAGCCATATTTGATGTAGATAACTACGAGCAATTTGTCGAAATTCAGAGTGAGACAGCCATTCGTCACGTCGCAACAAAATATCCGTATGACACATTTGAAAACGAAAACATCTCGCTACGTGGAAACGCCGACGTCGTCTCAGAAGTATTAGCAAAAGAATTACAAGAACGTCTAAATGTAGCTGGTGTTGAAGTCATTGAAGCACGTTTAACACACTTAGCGTACTCTACAGAAATTGCAAGCGCCATGTTACAACGTCAGCAAGCTACAGCCATCCTAGCAGCACGAAAAAAAATTGTTGAGGGAGCAGTTTCAATGGCAAAAATGGCGATTGAACAGCTAGATCAAGAAGCTCATTTGCAGTTAGATGAGGAAAGGAAAGCAAATATGGTTAACAATTTGATGGTGGCAATTATTTCTGATCGTGGAGCCCAACCAGTCATCAACGCCGGAACGTTATACTAACGGTGAATACGAAATGACAAAGAAAAAAAACTTTCCGCTACGAATCGATCCAAAATTGTATGAAATCATCGAACGTTGGGCACAAGATGAATTTCGAAGCGTGAATGCTCATATCGAATTTCTACTGCGTGAAGCAGCAAAGCGCGAAGGACGTTTGAAAGAAAATAAAAAATAGAAAGGTGTCCCAAAAGCTTTCGGGACACCTTTTTCCGTCATCATACCTCTACGCATGGAGAAATACTATTTCGCAAATACATGGTTTCCAATCACAACTGTCACTTGGCGCGAGCGGATCCATTCGCTTTTCGCCGTCTTTGGATTGTAAAAGTACAATGAACCACTTCCTAAACCGCGAAAAGCAATGGCTTCTTCAACCGCTCGATATGCTTCTCGATCCGCTGGTTTGTTAATCTCGCCGTTTTGTACAGGAGTGAACGCATAATATCCCCCTGAACGCTCATAAATGACTTGGCGAATTGTATTTGGAAAATTCGGATGGTCGACACGATTCAACACGACCGTAGCAACCGCCACCTTCCCTGCGAACGGCTCTCCTTTTGCTTCCGCATGAACGAGGCGAGCTAACAAATCTTTATCGGCTTGAGAAATAGGTTGCGGAATACGCAACGCTTCACCAACAAACAAAATATCCGATTGTTTTTGGTTGATTCGTTGAAGCTCTAGCAATGAAACATTGTAACTTTTTGCAATCGTCCAAAACGTTTCCCCTTGTTTTACATAATGAACTGTCGTTTGTGC
>NZ_DAITON010000071.1:0-11804 GCF_036834105.1 Anoxybacillus sp.
AAGGGGTGTTGTACGAGCATCCAGCGGTGTTAGAGGCGGCAGTCATCGCTGTTCCGCATGAAAAATGGGGCGAAACGCCGCATGCATTCGTCGTCGTCCGTCCAGGAAAAGAAGTGACAGAACAAGAGTTGATCGCCTTTTCACGTGAAAAACTTGCCCATTTTAAAGCCATCACCGGCGTCACATTCGTTCAAGAATTGCCAAAAACCGCATCAGGAAAAATACAAAAAGTACATTTGCGCAACGAATATTGGCAATCAATAGGAAAGACAGGAAGATATGTGAATTAAAAAATAAGTGCTAGCTAAACGAGGCTAGCACTTATTCTATGAGTTTTAGTCGCATCGCAGCAGCAATTGCCCCCGCTCTTGAATGGACACCCAACTTTTCAAAACAAGAAGAAAGATGGCGCTCTACTGTACGTTTACTTATGTTAAGTTTTTCACTTACTTGATTATTTGTATAATCATTTGCAATCATCTGTAAAATACGGATTTCCATATCATTTAATTTGCACAGAAGTGGCTGTTGTTCAATTAAGAATAACGTTTGCCCATTAGCTACTTGTTGCAAAATATTTGATAGTTGTGTTTGAAATATTTCACTTGTGACGATTGCTGATACGCCGACTTCATATGCTGTCGAAACAACAGCGGGATGATAGCAGGGGCATATAAGTATAAAGTGAACGAGAGGTGATTGTTTCTTTGCGTATCTAATCCATTCAATCGTTTTTGTATTAAGAAACGGAATGTGCATAATTAATATGTCAAAGGAAATAGAACATATGTACTTATCTGGATAGTTATATGTATAGTCAATGATTTCTATATTTTTTTCATTTGATAATAGTGACTTTAATCCGAGTAGATAGATAGAATCATAACTCGTGATCAATAATCGAATAGGCATGCCATACTCCCCTTTCTGATACTAGATTTTACTTTTTAGAAATGGAATTTTCAATATTTATTAGAAAAAATGGCGAATTTCCGCTAAAAATTGGCGTAAAATACGGATTTTTTATTTTTTTCACTTTTAGTAGAATCAGAAACGGGAGTTGGATTTGCTTTCTGTTTTGTAGAAAAAGATGTAGAAAGGGACGTGATAACATGTTAGCATTAATCAAGAAAATCGCTCAATACTTGGTTAAAAATTGGGATAAGTTAGCGGAATGGATTAAAAAGGCAATTGTTTCGATTGCAGGAAGTGCCATTGTAGATGCGATTATTAGGGGAGTGGAAGCTGTTATTTCATATCTGTCTAGCTTGCCATCATCAGTTATCGAATATATTGCAAAGTTGTTAGGACTATAAAAATTTATAGCTGTTGACTTTTTATTGCTGAACAAACGCTAGGTAAAGGAAGTACCTAGTGAAAAAAGCAAATCCACTCCCTTTCTTCTCACGTATATATTATATAAGAAAAAGAAGGGGAGTGCAATGACTACTGGTTCGGGACTAATTGTAAGAGATTTTACAAAAAAAGTTAAAGATATGAAGATATTCGAAAGTGCACAATTATATGTCGAAAGTGGACAAATTGTTCATTTGGGTGGAGAAAATGGGGTTGGTAAGACTACCTTTTTAAGATGTGTGGCTGGGTACGAATCGTTTGAAGAAGGAGATGTTTTTATTTTAGGCTATGATCTCAGAAAAATAAGGAGAGAATTATTGAGGGAACTCATTTGTTTTGTACCTAGCGATGAATTCTCCTTTTGTGATTTACTTACTCCAAGAGAATACTTTTTGTTTGTGAGAAATTTCTTTCGGAAAAGTTATGGTCAAAATGAGGAGAAAGAGCTAGTTGAGAGGCTTTGTCTTGAATCCTATCTAGATAAGCAAATATCCCGTTTGTCTTTTGGTACGAAAAAGAAAGTGGTGTTTTTGGCAGCTTTGTTGGCTCAGCCTTGTTTGCTGGTATGTGATGAAATCTTCGAAGGATTAGATTCCAATTCTGTAGAGGAAATAAAAAAAATAATACTCGAGCGCAAAAAAACGGGAGGAATGACTTTGTTTACAACACATATAAGGGAAGTCGCGAGTAACATAATAGACCGCTTCTATGTTATAGAGGAAAGAAAAATATTGAGTTTAAACAAGAATTAACGTGGAAGTGGATAAAATGTTAAAAGCTTATATCGTATACTATCGTTTATATAATAGATTTGTAGAAAATGAGAGTAATAAACTCTATCCATGGCTTTTTTCGCTATTTTTGAATATAATATTTGCATTCATTTTGTGTAGTTATAACAAAAATATCGTTCTGAAAATAGTCCCTTTTACTTTGTTTTTTTTAAACATAATAGTTATATCAATTGAAAAAGGTGATGCGACAAAGAGGTTTTTGAATGTTGTGTATACTACTCCGATATCTGCACGCACAGTTTCATACTTAAATATTATTTGCAGAGTTTTTTCAAGAGACATGGTTCGATGGTATATTTTGAATATTGTTGTTTTTTTTTCTTTGGATGTACCGTGGGAATTAAGTGTACTGTATTTTGGAAGAACTTTCGCACTCTTGTCTTTTGTTCCATTGATTGAATATATGTTTATTTCGAAAGTAACAGTACGGATCAGTAAAATATTGTTTATTATGTTTTTTTATTTTACTCTAGGAATAGACTATTTTCAAATTTCAAAGGATTATTTTGATAGCTTTATTTTCTGGGGTGTTCCAGCATCCTTTATATTCCATATGATTTTTGTTGATAAGTTGTTAGCTGTTAACTATGATGGTAGAAAAGATTCTGATGTAAGCAATAGGCTACACAATATCTTATATGTCCCCTTCATAAGAAGGGTTCGTGATCCTATTGTTCGTACGATCATAACCCTTTTTTTTAGAGATAAAAAGAATCTTCATGATTTTACATATATGTCTTTGTTTGTGCTTTGTTATGCTCTGTATTTGTATAAAAATGATATATATCATTTAGAATTTATTATTTTTTATTTTGTGTTTGTAATACACTCGTTTATTCATTATCAAGTAAAGCTGAAAAGAAGAATAGGGAAAGTGAATCGATTTTTAGAGTTTTATGATATTAAGTTTTGTGTTATTAAAAAGAGTTTGGATTACCTAGTTTTGTTTTTTAATATAAAGTTTACTATATTGTTTGCTATTATGTATGTCTTTTTTATGGATTTTAAGTGGTTATTTTTCATAAAAATATGGATCTACTCTCTCTTGTTCTCATGTTTCTCTGTTCTTATGGACGTAAGAAAAAGAAGGTACACTTCTTTTTTGAAGTATGTGTGCTGTTGTTTGCTCATAGGATCTTTTGTTTTGATCTTGTTGTAGTTCTCAAGGGAGGAATGTTTTGTGCGATATATTATTTTATCCATCCTTATTGTGTTATATCTTCTGTTTAGAAATAAGCCGCCATACGATTTTATTTTTGCTACAATAATGTTTATGCAGCTAATCTACATGTTGTCAAGAAAGGTGAAACGGAAAGAGTGATAAAATGATGTGGGCAATTTGTATTCAAGAGTTTAAATCTTTGTTTAAAACATGGAAGTCTATGTTGGTTATTATTTTGTTTTTATCAATTAGTTTTCTATCTGGAAAATTTTTTTCGAATCATCAAACATTATTGATGAATAACGGTGATGTGCCGGTTTTTGTTTCAAGCATTCGCGCTCTTGTGTTATTTTTAGGAACATTGTTTGTGATGGCGTTATCACATGATTGTGTGAATAAGGAGATAGAGCATCAAACGATGCGTTTGCTAGTAACGAAATGCTCTCGTGATGCCATTATTTTTGGAAAGTTTTTAGGGATTTTTCTCTTTTGGGGAGTTTGCTTACTCATCTCTTTTTCTATTGTTAGTTTATACTCAAACGAATTTTATATCATGGAATTGATCAAACTTTTATCATTTTTAAGTTTTGTAATTGCCATTGCTATATTACTTTCTTCATTTGTGCACAGACCCAACCATACGATGTTCTTGGGGATACTAGTAGGCTTACTTATTCCTATCATTGGTATATGGTCTCTTTTTGATGCCCGAATAAGTATGTTAAAATATATGTTTCCTTATTACTATATGATGGAGAATGGGTTGTATATCTTTGTTCCGTTACTGTTTTCTTTTCTTATTGTGTTACTTGTTATTTTGTACATGAGAGGAAGAGATTTTTAATGAATATGATTGAAGTACATGAATTAAAAAAAAGATATAAGGACGTGCTAGTTGTCAAAGGAGTGTCATTTCATGTTCAGAACGGAGAAGTTTTTGGGTTTTTAGGGAAAAACGGGGCTGGGAAGACAACGACAGTAAACATGTTGACGGGGATATGCCTTCCTACAGAAGGGAAATTTTTTATAAATGGAATTAGCCATCGAAATATGGATGAGATCAAAAAATATATAGGAGTTATGCCTGATGTGAGCAATTATTATCTCCATATGAATGCAATAGAGCATTTGAAGTTTTTTGCCCAATTAAAGCGGACGAAAGTGAAAAAAGAGAATATATATGATTTATTAGAACAGGTTGGGTTAAATGGACATGAGAAGAAAAAAGTTGGACATTATTCGTTTGGAATGAAGAAAAAACTCGGTATTGCTCAAGCGTTAATTGGAGATCCAAAGGTCATATTTTTGGATGAACCGACTTCCGGACTGGATCCCGAGTCGGCATTTGCTATACAAGAAATGATTAAGCGCTTATCAAATGAAGGTTTAACTATATTTATGACTTCTCATAATCTGTACGAAGTGGAGAAAATTTGTGATAAGGTAGCCATTATGGAAAATGGGCTCATTTCGAAAATCGGAACAATTGAACAATTAAAGAAGAGCGGTGTCTCGCACGTGGAGATAGTTATTAAAATAAAGGGAGACTATAATTATGCTGCGCAACGTTTGCAGCAAACAATGAGTGATGAGATAGCACATATATACCATGATCATCATTATATTTATTGTTCTTTATATCATGAGGATTCCATTCCGACATGTGTACGTATGCTATGCAACAGCGGAATAAATGTGTATGAGCTAAATGTAAAAGAGCGTTCGATGGAAGATGTGTTTTTTGGAAAATGAATAGTTAACAACTGATATAATGGCATGTACCGTTGTCAATTGACAGCGGTCTTTTTTTTCTTTACGCTGAAATGGAAAAGGAGGGAGATTATGCGTATTTCAATGATTGATGCGGTGCGTGGTTTTGCGTTGTTTGGCATTTTGCTTGTGAACGTTCTTGATTTTTCGCTTCCGACGCTGTATGTCGATGCCACGGTGTTTGCGAAAGATGGGCTTGATCGCTTCCTGCTCGCATTTGTTGATATATTTGCGCAAGCGAGCTTTTATCCGCTTTTTTCGATGTTGTTCGGCTGGGGAGCATGGATCATGCTTGACAAAGGGGGCGAGAAATTCCGGGTCACTTTTTTACGCCGCTTGTTTGCGTTGTTGTTATTTGGGATGTTTCATGCGTTTTTCATTTGGCATGGCGATATTTTAATCGGTTATGCGATCGTTGGGTTGTTTCTTTTTCCGTTTTTTCGGGCAAGGGCAAAGACGTTGCGGCGCTTTGCGCTTTCGCTTTGGGGCGGTTGGGCTGGCGTTTCAACGATGTTGATGTGGGTGATGTGGAAACAATATGGCGATGTCGATTTTTCAGAGCCGACGTTAGCGAAGCAAGCTGTCGCGAACTACCAACAAGGGACATGGGAACAAATTTTTATGCAGCGGGCGTATGATTGGTTGTACGTCAACTCGTTTACACAAGCGTTCATTTTTATTTTAACGATTTTGCCGTTTTTTTTATTTGGGGCATATATCGCAAAAGAAAAATGGTTTCATGACATGAACATAAATCGCGCAACGATAAACAAGTGGTGCATCGGTTCGTTCGTTGTCGGCGTCATTTTTAAAATGTTGCCTTATGTCGAAAAAAATATTGTGACAACGTATGCGCAAGATATGATTGGAGGACCTGCGCTTGCTTTGTTTTATTTTACTGCATTTTCGCTTATGGCATCGCAAGTCGTTCATGTTTTTGCTCCTGTTGGCAAAATGGCGTTAACAAATTATTTGACGCAATCGATCATTTGTACGACGTTGTTTTATTCATATGGCTTCGGATGGTATGGAAAAGTAACACCGAAACAAGCGCTCGCTGTCGCATGTATCGTGTATGTCATTCAAGTCGTATGGAGCCATTGGTGGTTGAAAACATATCGCATCGGACCGATGGAGCGAGTATGGCGATGGATGACATACGGAAAAAAGAAAACGACATGAACAGATCATGTCGTACAAGGCTTGTCCTCTTTTTCTTTATGGAAAAGCACGGCTTCTTTTAAATGTTTGTTTAACAATTCATCGAGCTCTTGACTGCATTGGATCGTTTCTTTCGCAGAAAAACCGTACGTTTGTGCCAATTCAATTAATTGTCGTCTTTTCTTTTCGATGAGGGAAAGAGACATAAGATTCACCAACATTTTTCATTTTCGTTAACAGTCTGTAAATGACTGTACGTATAAACTATTATACATATTCTGAAGAAAAAGGAAATAGTATAATATGCTGAAAAATAATTTTTTTACAAAGGAGTCTACACGTGAAAAAGAGAAAATAGTGATGTTCGATCATACGAAAGAGGGGATGGAAAATGAAATTTGTGACAGCATATGCGGGATCGGATGTGTTTGTCGGGGTTGTACACGAGCAAAAGGTCGTTCATTTATCGAAAGCGGATGAAACGATACCGAATACGATGATTGAATGCGTCGAACTTGGGGAATTGTTCATTGAAAAAGTGCAACGTGTGCTTGAGCGCGTACAGCCAGAGTGGACGTATGAACTTCACGATGTGCAGTTGCTTGCGCCGATTCCACGTCCGACAAAAAACATTTTTTGTATCGGAAAAAATTATGCCGATCATGCGCAAGAAATGGGAAGTATAGCGGATCGCGAAAATATGATTGTATTTTCGAAAGCGCCAACGACAGTGATCGGACATGAGGCACCGATTTTACGCCATGCGGATGTGACGGATCAGCTAGATTATGAAGGAGAGCTTGCGATTGTGATTGGAAAAAAAGGAAAAGCGATTCCGAAAGAACAGGCGCTCGATTACGTGTTTGGTTATACGATTATAAACGATGTGACTGCGCGCGATTTACAAGAAAGACATAAACAATATTTGCTTGGCAAAAGTTTAGATACGTCATGTCCGATGGGACCGTGGATCGTTCATCGGTCAGCGATCGCTCATCCGCATGCGTTACATATTGAAACGAAAGTAAATGGCGAAGTGAGACAATCGGCAACGACAGCGCAATTTATTTTCGACATTCCGACGATCATTGCGACGTTGTCGAAAGGGATGACGTTAGAGCCAGGGGATGTCATTGCGACAGGAACGCCAGCTGGTGTTGGAAAAGGAATGAATCCGCCGCGCTTTTTACAGTCGGGGGATGTGATTGAAATTACGATTGATCAAATCGGGACGTTACGGAATGTAGTCAAATAAAAAGCTGGGGTGCCCCAGCTTTTTACTGTTCAAATACTTTTTTCACTTTTTCAATGGCCCAGTCGAGCTCTTCTTTTGTAATGACGAGCGGTGGAGCGAAGCGGATGACTGTGTCATGCGTCTCTTTACATAATAGCCCTTCTTGTTGTAGTTTTTCACAATATGGGCGTGCCGCAACATGCAGTTCAACGCCGATAAATAGTCCTCTGCCGCGCACTTCTTTAATGTGCGGATGATTAATTTCGCGCAATTTTTCTTGGAAATATTGACCGAGCTCAAATGAGCGCTCTGGCAATTTTTCTTCAACGATTACATCAAGCGCAGCGATCGAAACAGCACAAGCAAGCGGGTTGCCCCCGAACGTCGATCCGTGCGATCCCGGATTAAATACGCCGAGAATATCTTTGTTTGCGGCAACGCATGAAATTGGGAATACGCCGCCACCGAGCGCTTTACCGAGAATGTACATATCTGGCTCTACTTCTTCCCAATCGCACGCAAACATTTTACCAGAACGGCCAAGACCGGATTGAATTTCGTCAGCAATATATAACACGTTATGTTGTTTACATACGTCATATGCGGCTTTTAAAAACCCTTCTGGCGGAATGTTAATGCCCGCTTCCCCTTGAATCGGTTCAAAAATAAACGCTGCTGTATTTGGTGTAATGGCTTGCTTGAGCGCTTCGACATCGCCGAACGGAATAACTTTAATGCCTGGGAGCATTGGACCGAATCCACGTTTGTACTCTGGGTTTGATGACATCGATACAGCTGTCATCGTCCGACCGTGGAAGTTATCTTCACAAACGATAATTTCCGCTTGATCGGCAGGAACGCCTTTCACGTCATACGCCCAGCGGCGCGCCGCTTTGACGGCTGTTTCTACCGCTTCCGCTCCTGTGTTCATCGGTAAAACCATTTCTTTTTTTGTTAATTTCGCGACTTTTTCATACCATGGACCGAGCTGATCGTTATGGAATGCTCGGGATGTTAATGTAATTTTATTTGCTTGTTCAATGAGCGCTTGTACGATGCGCGGATGGCGATGTCCTTGGTTGACCGCAGAGTAAGCGCTTAACATATCCATATAACGATTCCCTTCTGGATCTTCTACCCATACACCTTCGCCTTTTGATAAAACGACTGGAAGTGGATGATAGTTATTTGCGCCGTATTTTTCTGTTAGTTCAATGATTTGTGCTGTTTTCACGTCAATCCCTCCTATTTCGATCGTCACATATATAACATACTTGAAGTGAATATAGAAAGTAAATAGAAAAGGTGAGCGTTTTCTTTTTCAAATGTCATATGGACGTGTTATGATGGGCATATATGAAATCAAAAGAAAGGAGCATCTGTATGACACATGCACATATTACGACGTGGGTTGTCGCGCTTATTTTATTTGTCGTTGCGATTGCGTTTCAAGCAAAAGGACATGAAAAAACAAAAATGGTACACATGTTGTTGCGCTTATTTTACATTTTGATCATCGCGACAGGGGCATGGATTTTACATAGCATGTCTTCATTTCCGTTCCTTTATATCGTGAAAGTGATTGTCGGTTTATGGGTCATTGGAATGATGGAAATGATTCTCGTTCGGACGGCAAAAGGAAAAAACACGAACGTCCTTTGGCTTCAGTTCATTGTTGCGTTTGTGATCGTGCTATATCTCGGATTTAAACTACCATTTGGCTTTTCTTTCTTTTCGTAAAGTTGGCATATTCGCCAACTTTTATCTTTTTCTACCATATGGAAATGTGCTATAATGAAATTAATTGATAATTCTAAAAATATAAAGAGAAAGAAAGAGTGGGAAAAGGGGATGAAATTATTTCAAACGGTTTGCCACACGTTTGCGGATTGGGAACGATGGGTGAGCGACTATCGTTTATATGAGTACGACCAGCTAACGATTTTTGTTTCTTCGCTTTCCCCTTCGTTTCGGATGCAAGTCGAACAGTACGTGCATCATCATTTGCCCCAAGCGCAGCTTTTTCCGATGATTGGGGATGCATCGGAACAAGCAGTCATTTGTGCCCTCGTTGTTGACGATTGTCGAGCGGATATGGACGAGATGCGTCAAAAAATGAAGCTATCGGAACAATATTACCGCTCTTTATTCGAGCATAATCCAGATATTGTATATTCCACCGATTTAGAAGGTAATTTTACAAGCGTCAATCCGGCGTTTGAACGAGTGTTCGGGTATAGGGCAGAAGAAATTTTGCATACAAACTCGCTTCATTACATTAAAAAAGAAGATATTCCGCGCGTGCGCCGCTATTTTTATCGCGCGTTAAAAGGGAAAGTGCAACAATACAATTTAGAAATTCCATCGAAATCAGGAGAAGTATATTTATTCCAAATTAAAAACGTTCCGATTATCGTTGACGGAAAAAAGGTTGGCATTTATGGCATCGGTCGCGACATTACTGAACAAAAGCGCGCGGAAGAGCATATGAAATATATCGCCTATCACGATGTCGATACGGGGCTACCGAACCGATTGAAATTTACAAACATCGTAAAACAAGCGATCGATCAAGCGAAAGAAACAGGTAATACGCTTGCTGTATTGTTTGTGGATATGGATCGTTTTAAAATCGTGAACGATACGATTGGGCATTACGGTGGGGATGAAATATTAAAACAAATAGCCGAACGAATAAAAAACGTATTGCCCCGAGGGGCTCATTTAGGTCGCTTCGGTGGGGATAAGTTTAGCCTGTTGTTTACTGAGCAAGCGAATGTAGACACGGTCGTTGAATGGACAAAAAAGCTGCTTCAACATATTGCGGCGCCGATTGTATATGAAGAAAAAGAGTTTTTTTTAACCGCAAGCGTTGGGATTAGTTTTTATCCAGCGGACGGTGTGGATGCCCAATCGCTATTAAAAAATGCGGATACAGCGGTGAATCGCGCGAAACAAACAGGCGGCAACGGCGTAAAATTGTACGCCACAAAAATGAACGAGCAAGTGATGTATCGCGTCGAGCTGGAGCGATATTTGCGAAAGGCACTTGAAAAAAACGAATGTTTTCTCGTCTATCAACCGATTATGGACTTAATGACAGGAAAAGTTATTGGTAGTGAAGCGTTGTTGCGCTGGAAACATCCGAAAATCGGCCTTGTTTCTCCGCTTGAGTTCATTCCGATTGCAGAAGAAATTGGCTTCATCCACGATCTTGGGCGATGGGTGCTTACTGAAGCATGCATGCAAACGAAAACATGGCACGATCTCGGCTTCGATTCATTCATCGTTTCTGTCAATGTTTCAGCGACGCAATTTCAACATCCGACGTTTTTTGAAGATGTGCAACAAGCGCTCAACGAGTCAAAACTTCCTGCACATTGTTTGCATTTGGAATTAACGGAAAGTTCGATGCTGCGCAACATGTATTACAGCATTCACGTCATGAAGCAGCTTCAACAGCTTGGCGTACATGTGTCGATTGATGATTTTGGCACAGGCTATTCATCGCTTAGCTATTTAAAGCATTTGCCGATTCGTACGTTGAAAATTGACCGATCGTTCATTTATCAACTTCATAAAGATCGTTCGGACATTGCGATCGTCAAATCGATTATTACGATGGGTCATGGTTTGCGTTTAAATGTTGTCGCAGAAGGTGTGGAAACGGCTGAACAAATGAAATTGTTGAAACGATTAAAATGTCATTATGCGCAAGGGTACGGCATTTTTAAACCTCTTCCTGCGGAACAATTTGAAAAACAAGTGTTGCAAGGAAGTAAATCTATCATTTAATGATCGAGTTGGACACCAATGATTTTTTTTCCCGTTTGCAACGTCAGCTCGAATCGATGTTGTTTGTCGTCAAAATAATGTTGCACGTTGCACATATCCAGTGAATTATCAAACATTAAAAAATTCACCCCTTTTTCAGCAAATAACATATAGTTATAACAATACAAACAATCGTATACGGAAAAGTTCCATTCGTTCATTAAATGAATAAAATGGAAAAACGCGTGGTCGGGTAGCTGGGAAAGCCATTGTTCGTATGCGTGCGACAACGGTTTGATGTAGCGAAGACGATCACCGTTTTTTAATGTATACCGTTCTGTCACATAAATGTCCCCATCTTCACTAAGCCATCCTTTTACCCATTGACCGAAGCGAAAAAGTTCAACCTCCTCAGGCAAACTTGTAAACTCATGTGCTTCATCGTCTTCGTCAAAAAACACCCATTCGCCGTTCACTTGTTCAACAACACCGTACACGTAAGCCCGTTTTTGTGTACGCAATGATGAGAGACGATCCATCATTATTTCCTCCT
>NZ_DAITON010000072.1:0-11753 GCF_036834105.1 Anoxybacillus sp.
TCAGTGAAGCAGAGATCCAAGGTGCATCGCATACACGTTCTCCACTGCAGTAAAATCTTCTCCTCGCTTTTGTTTCTTACTCTCCCGTTTCAGCAAATCGCTTAATTCTCGCCCCAATTTCATCGCGGACGCGTTGGAAAACAGCCCATTTTTCTTCTTCTGTCCCTTCTGCTTTAGCCGGGTCGTCAAATCCCCAATGAACACGCTTGACATGCGGTGGCGTTACGGGACAATGATCAGCTGCATGTCCGCACAATGTCACGACTAAATCGGCCTTGTTTAAAATTTCTGGATCGATGACGTCAGATGTTTGGTTCGAAATATCAATCCCCACTTCTTTCATCGCTTTTATTGCGTTTGGATTTAAACCATGTGCTTCAATCCCAGCGCTATATACTTCCCATTCGTCCCCAAGATATGTTTTTGCCCATCCTTCTGCCATCTGGCTGCGGCAAGAGTTTCCTGTGCATAAGAAATAAATTACTTTTTTCATTACTTCTCGACTCCTTTTAATAAATGATAAGTAACCATATATATAACCCAACGAGAGTAATAAATAACGTTGGGATGGTTAAAATTAAACCATTTTTAAAATAAGTGCCCCACGTGATTTTTACTCCTTTTGTCGAAAGTACATGCAACCAAAGAAGTGTAGCAAGCGAGCCGATCGGTGTAATTTTCGGTCCTAAATCAGAGCCAATTACATTCGCATAAATGAGTGCTTCACGAATGACTCCTGTCGTATTTGTATCGGCAATGGCTAGCGCATCGATCATTACTGTTGGCATGTTGTTCATCACAGATGATAAAATAGCTGCGATAAAGCCCATGGCCATCGTTACAACAAACAATCCTTGACTTGCTGCTCCTTCAATAATGTCAGTTAGAATCGTTGTCAGTCCAACGTTACGCAATCCGTATACAACAACATACATCCCGATCGAGAAAAAAACGACAGCCCAAGGCGCCCCTTTTAATATTTGTTTTACATGCACAGCGGGACTGCGTCTCCCCATCCATAAAAATAATAAAGCGACAGCGCCGGCAATAAATGAAACAGGAATGTTTGCGAATTCGCCGACAAAATAACCGATTAACAAAACACTAAGGACGAACCATGACAATCGAAACATGCGTACATCTTTAATGGCTTCGTACGGTCGCTTGACATGAGACAACTCGTAGCGCTTTGGAATGTCTTTTCGGAAGTATACATATAACACTAAGATGCTCGCTATAAGTGAGAAAAAGTTCGGAACGATCATACGTGTTGCGTATTCAACGAAACTAATGTTAAAAAAGTCCGCTGATACAATGTTGACAAGATTGCTCACAACAAGCGGCAACGATGTCGTATCCGCAATAAAACCCCCCGCTAAAATAAACGGCAGCACGTTTCGCTCGTCAAATTGCAACGCGCGCACCATCGCCAAAACAATTGGTGTTAAAATCAATGCCGCCCCATCGTTAGCAAAAAACGCTGATACGAGCGCACCAAGCAAGGAAACGAATACAAACATGCGAACGCCATTCCCATTAGCAACTCGTGCCATATGTAAAGCTGCCCACTCAAAAAACCCGATTTCATCTAAGATTAATGAAATAATAATAAGTGCAATAAAAGCAAGTGTGGCATTCCATACAATATTCGTCACGTCAATCACGTCTTGAAAATCGACAACCCCAGCGAGCAATGCTAATATCGCACCGCCGCACGCCGACCAACCGATCGATAGATTACGTGGTTGCCAAATGACAAACAAAAGTGTCACGAGGAAAATCAATGATGCGAGAATAACAGAAAGCAAAAAACCACTCCTCTCGTCTTATTCACAACGGATGCGCATTCCATCTGCCTCAAGCTTACGAATTTCTTCTTTCTGATTCGGTAAGTGAACGAGAATGTTTTGAACGAATGAATAAAATTCATGTTGTTTGTTTAGTGAATAAAACACCCATTGCGCTTTTTTCGTTTCTTTCACTAAATCACTATCTTTTAATTTTCGTAAATGTTGACTAATCGCTGGCTGGCTCATTTGTAAAATATCAACGAGCTCACATACGCAACAATCTGCTTCATTTAATATAGCCATGATTTTCAGCCTCGTTTTATCACCTAGTAGTTTTAAAATGTTGGCTATCTCCTCGATTTGACACATATACCTCCCTCCTTCATTCGATAATCATTATATAAGCATGTACTTATATAGACAAGTAAAGATTTTGTAAACTTAAAAAAGAGCTGATCGATTGATCAACTCTTTTGGTGTAAAACTAATCGTCATCTACCGTCCATGTGATATTCGTTTTAGGTTGTTGTTTCATTTTTCATTCCCCCTTCAACATGTATTTGTTTTCTAAATTAAAACCATTGGTACATTGAACATTTGCGATCCATAATCTCTTCTTCGAGTTGATGAATGAGCTGTTCTTGTTCTATTTCTTCAGCCGTCCATATTCGTCGTTGAATAGAAATTGTTAAGAAAAATAAATGAAACTTCATCACTTGTTCACCTCCTTTCAATAAAAAATCCGCAAGAGAAGATCCCTTTGCGGACTGAGAATAAAAGCCGCAAGGAACAGAACCTTCCTTGCGGCTTTTAAGCGCTTATGAAAAGATCAATGTTCTTAACATGGGAAGGTTGGACCAATCTTTCTTTGTTCAGTTGTGTTCCATACTCCTGTCATTGTCATCATGGTCCTTCCCTCCTTCCCAAATGATTTGATATAGTAAATTATATACATGATAAGATAAGTTTGTAAATACATAATAAAAATTTTTCCAAAAGGATTACAAAGATATGTATATGAAAGAAAACCAAAGGTATGCACGGACCAATGCATCATTTTTTTCTTTTTCTTTTAAGAAAATTGCTCATCGATGCACGATATATTTTTGTTGTGCTATTTGTTATTTTTGACTATGATCAAAAGGGAACATGTAGAAAGGAGCGTTTTATGAAACATACAGACATATACATCTTATCTGGATTTCTTGGAAGCGGGAAAACGACACTATTAAAGCGTCTCTTGCAAAGCGAAAAAGAACGAGGACGAAAAGTAGCGGTTGTGATGAATGAGATCGGTCAAGTATCCATTGATTCACATGCCGTTTCTGAAGATGCTCTGTTAAGCGAATTATTGAGCGGGTGCGTATGTTGCACGATTCAAGATCAATTTGAAGTAGAGATTTATTCTCTTCTCCAGCAACACGCATTAGATGTGATTTATATTGAAACAACAGGGGTAGCGCATCCAGTTGAAGTGCTCGATGCATGCATGTCGCCATTATTTGCTGGTCGCGTTCAAATGAGAGGTATCATTACAACGATTGACGCTACGCGTTGGTCAAATCGTCAACAACTTTCTGTTCCACTGCAAATGTTATTAAAAGAACAAGTTCGTCACGCAGATGTATTAATTGTCAATAAGACAGACGAATTATGTGTAGATGCGCAGGCGAAATTATCGTTTGAGTTACAAGCAATCAATAGTGATGCGCGCATCATTTTCACGACATACTCTAACGTCCGCATAGATGATATTCATCTTCTGTCACATCGGATGCGAAACGAACATGAGCGGCTGAACGTTGAGCGGTTGCGCATTCAAACGTATGTACATACATTTACAAAGCCGATTGATTTACATATGTTTGAACGATGGGTGCGCCAGTTGCCTGATACAATTTATCGTATGAAAGGTTTTTTGCGTTTTACTCATACAAGCGGGGTTTACTCTTTTCAGTACGCTTATGGGACACCACTATATATGAAAGAAGAGATGAACGTTCCACTACATTTTGTCATTATCGGTGAACAGCTTGATAAACAAAGACTAAAACAACAACTTGATGACATGCAAAAAGGAGAAGGTTGATTCCCTCTCCTTTTACTTTCGTCCAAAGTCCGCTTTAATTTCTCCCCATTGTTCCGTTTCCCACTTTATAATTTCGTTTGTATAATGGTGTGTGCGCAACCACGCTTCGGCGCGTTCAATGAGCTGCCAAACACGTTCCGTTTCAGCAGTACGGGCAAGCGTCGTATTCGCTTTTTTTTCTTTCACCCATTTTATAGCCGTAGCGGAGTCTGAATAAATCGGCCAATTTTTGTTTTGTTTCTGTAACCATGCTAGTCCGTGTACAATGGCTAAAAATTCACCAATGTTGTTCGTACCGATCATCGGTCCAACGCGAAAAAACTCTTCCCTTGTTTTCGTATGTACTCCTCGGTATTCCATTGCCCCAGGATTGCCGCTACATGCTGCATCTACGCACAAGCTTTCTTCTATATAACTCATTGAACGTTCGACGACCTTATTCTTCTTCGCGCCGCCCATCATTGGACCAGATGCAAATGCTCGCTCTGCTTCTTCTTTCGATAAAAATGAGCGATATTTTGCCCCGGGAATGCCAATGACGTACTGTTTACACTCATCCCAAGATGAAAAAATGCCTGTTTTTGCTCCTTGCCAAACGACATAATACTTTTTCAATATGCCACATCCTCGCAGTTGGAATAAAAAACAAAGATGAAGATTACTGAAGAAGGAACAGGAAGAGGAAGATGGCGGAGGAGGGGGGATTCGAACCCCCGCGGGCTTTGACACCCCTATCGGTTTTCGAGACCGACCCCTTCAGCCGAACTTGGGTACTCCTCCGTATGGTGGGGGTGCCAAAGAAATTATAGCGAAAACGTTATATTTCGTCAATTACCTTTTTTGTTTCTCAACGTAATCAACAAGCCCCATTGCGCATACTTGTAAATCAAGCTGAAGTAGTTGATATACATCAGCATCATCTGGTACTTGTTGTTTACGCAAAAAGGTACGAACGATCTCAAATAAACGATTGAAAACGGCCTCGGTTTTTTCTGTAAACGATTGATTGGCTCGTTCACTCACGACTTCATTGCCTACTTGAACAAAAATAGGAAGCCAGTAGTGCAACTGTTCCCAAACCGTTTGCACTTGCTGCGACATGCCAAAATGACCGAAATATATACGCCCTGGACGTAATGCCTTAAATCTTTCAATGGATGCAAGCATCGCCTCGGGATCAAATTGATTTGGTGATGTAGATGGCAAGTATAGCTCTACGTAGTATGAAAGAAGTTGCGGATAAAAAACGCCAGCTGTATCACCTGTAAAAATACCGTTGCTTTTTGAATCATAAATGGAAAAATGGTGATTCGCATGTCCCGGTGTATGCATAAACGTTAGCGTGCGATCCTTTCCAATTTGTAGCGTCTCTCCATCTTCCTTTGCAATTAATCGGTCTTCAGGAATTGGAACGATTGGGTCAAACAATGCGTCAAATTTTTCACCATAAACCGCTTTTGCTCCTTGAATAAGACGAGACGGATCAGCTAAATGGCGCATACCTTTTGGATGGACAAATACGCGAGCATTTGGACAATGCTGCAATAACACACCCGTCCCGCCCGCGTGATCTAAATGAATATGAGTGACGATAATATTTTTCACATCGTGTAAGTTAATGGACAATGCTTCTAGCCCTTTAATTAAATGCGGGATCGAGGGGCTTGCGCTCGTTTCGATAATTGTCACTTCTTCCTCTTGAAATACATATGCTCCTGTTCGTTGAGCAGTTTGTAAGTCATATAAATCAATAAGCGAAATACCAAACCCTAAATCAACCGGTTTTGTCATGCGTATTCTCCTTCCTTTGTTTGAATGAGTCGAGTGAAATGATGAACAATTTTTGCTGTCAGTCCCCAGATGACTTTATCCTTGTAATAATAAAAATGCTCTTCGATTTGTCGCGGCCGCCAATTATACTGCCTTCCCCCTGGGATATGTTCGAACGGGAAATGCTCTTCGGGTTTCGGTTCAAGCTGAACGTGATATATGTCTGGCTTTGTTTCAACAAAGAAGGATAGCGGAACGGTAAATACTTCTGCCACTTCTTTTTCATTTATTTTCATGCACGTCGTATCTACAAACGCAGCAAACGGATAAATGACCATACCGAACGGCGATAACATGTAATCAAGCGGGACGATGTGTGTAATGCTTTCTTTTTGAATGCCTAACTCCTCACACGTTTCACGAACAGCGGCATCGCTCGGATTTTGATCGCATTCGTCTATCTTGCCACCCGGAAAACAAATTTCCCCCGGTTGACGACGCAACTGAAATGAACGCACTTCAAATAAAACAAATACATCGTCATTTTGACGGACGAGCGGGAGAAGTACGGCATATGTAGCAAATGTGTCAAAGTCCATGATCGTTGGCGTTCGCTGTTGCAACTTCTCCATCGCGGTATACAACCTTTTTTTCATCAGTAAACATCCCTTTTCGTAAATACATAAAAAGAAATGATAAGCGCTACAAGCGCCCAAATGGCTAGTACAGTCATCGAAAATGAAAGTGTCATTCCATCAATAGGCGGTGCCATGCCACTAACGTAGCTTGTGAGTCGCAAATTGACCATAAACAAATATTTTGCGGATTCCCATGACGACACCATGCTTGATAAAATCGCTCCAGAAATAAGAGCGGCGAGCATGATTCCCATTACTGCTGCTGTGCTACGCAGCAACACGGAAAGCATAAATGTAAGCGTGCCGACGACGAGTGAAACAAAAAAAGCAAGTCCAATTTCAATAAGTAAGTATTTCCATTGAGGAATGAGGTGAACACCCGCTGTATTTAATTCTTCACCTTGAATCGAAAATCCTGTTAAAAGAGGCAAATTCCATCCGCCATATCCAAATACAATGCCCGAGATGGCATACGATAAAACTGCAACGGAAAACACGATAAAGGATGTAGATAAAATCATAGCGATATATTTGCTCATTAAAATTTTCCATCGTTTCACAGGACGTGTCAACAATAGTTTAATTGTTCCCCCACTTGCTTCTGACGAGACAAGGTCAGCGGCAATGACCATAACAAGAAGCGGCAAAAACAGTTCAATCGAATTTTCGATGAACATGCGCATAAACGTCGGTGCACCAGGTGCCATCGGATTAATGTCATTGTCTAAATAATATTGTTGTTGTTGTAAACGAATTTTAAGAAATTTTTTCCACTCCTCAGAAATTCCTGTTGAATTTAACCGATTTTGTGTATCGATAATTTGTTGTTGTAGTTGTGTGCGCCAATCTGTTGTTCCGATTCGTTCTCGAATCGTTTCAACTTGTTTAAATTGTGCATATGTAAACAAGCTAACGAGAACAGCAACAATTGCTGCGATAATAAACAACCGCTTTTTACGAACGATTTTTAACATTTCATTGTATACGAGATTAATCAATCGTTTCCCCTCCTGTTAATTCGATAAATAAGTCTTCGAGTGTTGGAAGTTTGCGCTCAATACTACTCACACTCACTCCGGCTTCAATTAGGCGGGCATTACAACGGGCGATGACTTCGTTTGCTTCGTAAACTGTAACGATGAAGTCATCTTTTTCACCTAGAACGGTTGTTTCGTTTTTTAATATTTGTTTTGCGATATGAATCGGGTGAACATTCCAGTATGTCCGTGCTTGTTCTTTCAATAAATGTTCAACTGTATCAATGCGAATAACTTCCCCTTTAGACATGATGGCCACCCGATCACACATCAGTTGTATTTCGCTTAACAAATGGGAAGAAACGAGAACGGTTAACTGTTCTTGTTCGGCAAGTGTACGAATAAATTGTCTCATTTCGCGAATGCCGACAGGGTCTAGACCGTTCGTTGGCTCGTCTAAAATGAGCACGGTAGGTTTTCCAAGTAACGCTTGTGCGATGCCGAGACGTTGCCGCATGCCAAGAGAGTATGTTCGAACGAGATCATGAATCCGATTTTGTAAGCCGACGAGCTCAACAACTTCTTGAATGCGTGTTGTAGGAATGGACGGCAACATACGTGCAAAATGCTCAAGGTTTTCCCATCCGCTTAAATATGGGTAAAGTTCAGGGTTTTCAACGATACAGCCAATATGTTGAATGGCTTTTGTAAATTGTTTTTGCAAGTCATATCCGCAAACAAAAATCTTCCCGGATGTCGGCTTGATTAATCCGACGAGCATACGAATCGTCGTTGTTTTTCCTGCGCCATTTGGGCCTAAAAAGCCGAACACTTCTCCTTTTTTTAAAGAAAACGAAAGTCCTTTAATAATTTCTTTTTTTCCAATCGTTTTTTTTACGTTTTGTACAACTAACGTTTCTTCCATTATTTCTCTCCTTCCGTTAATGTGATAAGTGCGGCGACGCGTTCACCCATTCGTTTGTATCCCTCTTTATTTGGATGGAATTTATCCGTATATAAATAGTCGTTTACTTGAAGTTCAAACAAATCGTACGTTGGAACACAAATGATGGACTTGTATTGGGCGGCCACTTCGGATGCGGCATAGTTCCAATTTCGCACAATCGCCGACGTTTCTTTTCCGTTGTCTAAATCGTTAAATGGATTGTATAAGGCGATATAAAATACAGGTGCATTTTCGTTTATCTTACGTATAAGTAGGAAAATTGTATTTAGTTGTTCAATAAATTTTTTCTTTTCTTTTTCTATTTGTGTTGTCGACAAATCGCGCAATGCTTCACCACCGCGAAATAAATCATTTCCTCCAATTGTCATCAAGATGATGTCTGCTTCTTTTATTTGACGTTGCACTTCTTTTTGTTTCAATTGTTCAATAAGCTGTGCAGACCGCTGCCCTTTAATGGCTAAATTAGTAAATTGAATTTGTTTGTCTGTTCGTCTTTTAAGTTCATCCATCACATGACCGACATATCCTTTTCCTGTTTCATCTCCAGTTCCACGCGTTAACGAATCGCCGAGAGCGACAATCGAAAGCGCATCTTTTTGTTTTGAGTTTGAATTTGTCGCCTCGATTTGTTTTGTTGATGAAGAAGCTTCATAAAAAAACTGGTCTTGGATGGTTACGATTAAACCGAAAATCCATAACATCGTTGTGGCAACGCAAACGGCGACAACGATTGCAATGATTCGTTTAGCCACAATATCACCCTTTCCTTTTTTCTACCTATCATCATATACCATTTGTTGTGTAAACACATAATGAAAACATGCAAAAAAGCGAGCTCAATGTGCTCGCTCTTAAAACTTCGTTTGATAATGTTCAATTTCCCAAGTATGAACAGCTGTCCGATAGCTATCCCATTCGTTCTTTTTCATTGCGATATATTCGTTAAATACATGATCGCCTAGTGTATGGCGTCCGATAGCCCCACCCTCTAATTCTTCAATCGCTTTTCCTAAACTGCCTGGGAGGTTTTCAATACCGAGCTCTGCACGACGTTCAGCTGTCATGTGGAAAATGTCTTCATCAATTGGCGCAGGGCAAGTGCTACTTTTTTCTATGCCGTCCAGTCCTGCTTCAGCAATGACTGCAAAAGCTAAATACGGGTTTGCGGACGGGTCTGGACAACGAAGTTCAACGCGTGTTGCTAATCCACGTTTAGCTGGGATTCGAATTAATGCTGAGCGATTGGAGGCCGACCAAGCAATATAGCATGGTGCCTCATATCCTGGCACAAGACGTTTGTATGAGTTTACAAGCGGATTGGTAATGGCTGCAAAACTTTTTACATGACGTAATAAGCCAGCAATAAACTGATATGCTGTTTCAGATAACTGATTGTCGTCAGTCGGATCAAAGAAAGCATTCTCCCCATCTTTAAATAAAGAAATATTTACGTGCATTCCTGAACCGTTAATACCAAAAATCGGCTTTGGCATAAACGTAGCATGCAATCCGTATTTTCTAGCAACCGTTTTTACAACCCACTTATACGTTGTCGCGTTGTCTGCCGCACCAAGCGCATCAGCGTATTTGAAATTGATTTCATGCTGACCTTCAGCAACTTCGTGGTGTGAAGCTTCAATCGTAAAGCCCATCGCTTTTAATGCACGATAAATGTCTAAGCGGACACGTTCACCTAGATCTTTTGGTGATGGTTCAAAATATCCCCCGTTATCTTGAGGTTCCGTTGTTACATTTCCATTTTCATCTGTTTTAAATAAAAAGAATTCTAATTCAGGTCCGACAGAAATGGTATATCCTTTTTGTTTAGCCCGCTCAACTGTTTTTTTCAATACGTTGCGTGGATCACCTTCAAATAGCGTTCCGTCGGGATTGACGACAGAACAGAGAAAACGCGCCTCCGCGTATCCATTCTCTACTGTCCAAGGCAATACAGCGAATGTTTGTAAATCAGGAAGTAAATATAAATCCGAACGATTGATCGGTGAGAATCCTTTAATCGATGATCCGTCGAACATTATTTTTCCTTCTACTACATCATCTAGTTGCTCCGCTGTAACTGTGACATGTTTTAAAATCCCTTCAATATCAACAAACTGCAAATGTAATAGTTCAACATGTTTTTGCTTTATCACTTCTTTAATTTGTTCAATGATTGAAGTGTTTGTTTGTTCAGATACAAGTAATTCACTCATGTTACATTACCTCACATTCTTATGTATATTTTTATAACATGAGTTTATTATATGGAATCATTTATCGTTTTTCAATAGTTTTTTATCAAATTTTCTGTATTTTTATTTAAAAAAAGACACGCTTTCCATAAGCGTGTTTGAACAAACAAAAACGACGGAACCCCTACCTCTCCTCCGTCCTTGCAGCTCCGAAGCTGCGCCAGTGTGAATTTGTTTTGTTGCATATAAAAACGGGATCCCGCGAAAAGCGAGACCCCGTACGTTTGACGATTTATGCTTTTTGGACGTTTGCCGCTTGCGGCCCACGATTGCCGTTCACGATGTCAAATGTTACTTTTTCGCCTTCTTCCAACGTTTTGAATCCAGTACCTTGGATCGCTGTGAAGTGAACGAATACGTCTGTACCTCCGTCCGTCTCAATGAATCCAAAACCTTTTTCTGCATTAAACCATTTTACTTTACCTGTGTTCATGTGAAATTCCTCCAAAACAATTTTAAAGATTGACCACCGTTGCATTACTCATAAAATAAAAGCTACACTTTTGCCAAGTCCTTATAAGATGAACCCGACAAAGGTGCAGCTTATAACGATCATTGATATAACGAACGAAATGGTACTTCTTTAGTATATAGGCTCGAAACGAGAATGTCAAATGTTTTTTTATTTTTCTTTCCATTTGATACTACAACCGATGCTCGGCTTTTGTTCTTTCGGAACAGGTTCCCCTGATAGTAATGCATTTAAAGCGGCTCGAATGGAAGATCCAGTCACCGGGATCCCATTGCTTGGTCGTGAATCGTCAAGCTGTCCGCGGTAAACGCATTGTAGTTCCCCATTAAATATGTAAAAATCCGGTGTGCACGCAGCTTGATATGCTTTTGCTACTTCTTGTGTTTCATCAAACAAATACGGAAACGGATATCCAAGCTGTTCGGCGACTTCTTTCATTTTTTCCGGGGAATCGTCTGGATATTTTTCTACATCGTTTGAATTGATTGCAATAAATGAAATGCCCTTTGGCTGATAATCATTAGCTAAACGAACAAGTTCTCCTTGAACATGTTTAACAAACGGACAATGGTTACAAATAAACATGATGACTGTCGCAATATCCGACTTGACATCTTCTAGTCGGACGATTTGTCCGTCAATCACGTTGACGAGTTCAAACGATGGTGCTTTCTCTCCTAACGGAAACATATTTGATTCAACAACTGGCATGGAAATCACCCTTTCTTTTTTCGTTCATTTACTATTATATACTGTAGATGAGCAATTTTTATAACAATAATTACCATAAAAAGAGAC
>NZ_DAITON010000073.1:0-11597 GCF_036834105.1 Anoxybacillus sp.
CATTGTCGCGGCAACGATGTGGGGACTGTCAGGAACAGCGGCACAATGGGTGTTCCAACAAAAACATGTAGGGACAGAATGGCTTGTTTGTGTGAGGATGATGATCTCAGGGCTTTGTCTATTAGCTTTTGCATCGTTTCGAGGTGTTCCGTTGTTTCATATTTGGCGTGATCGGAGTAGTTGGATGTTGCTCATTTTATTTAGTCTAGTAGGAATGCTCGGTGTACAATATACATATTTTCTTTCCATCGCATATGGTAATGCGGCTGCTGCAACGTTACTGCAATATTTAGCGCCTATTTATATTGTCTTATATTTTTTTATACGTGACCGAAAACGACCGTCCGTCCCCGTTTGGAGTGCGCTTATTTTAGCTATTTGCGGCACGTTTCTATTATTAACAAATGGAAAATTAGGGGAGTTAAACATATCTTTTCTTTCGTTTTTTTGGGGAATGGTATCTGGATTACTTCTCGCATTTTATACCATTTGTTCAGCTAAATTATTAAAAAAGTGGGATTCCCTTATCATTGTTGGCTGGGCAATGACGATCGGAGGAGTGACTATCATCCCAGCTGTCGATTCGCTCTTTGCTCCGTTTGTAACACTTGATTTTCAAACGATGATTGTTATTTCTTTTATTGTCATATGTGGCACATTGTTGGCTTTTTTACTGTTTATTGAGAGCATTCGGCATTTATCTCCGACAGAATCGAGCATTTTATCTAGTGTAGAGCCTTTGTCAGCTATTGTTGCCTCAGTGCTGTTTTTACACGTATCGTTCGGCTTTTTTCAAACGCTTGGAAGCATCTTGATCATTGCGACTGTCCTTGTTTTAGGAAAAAGAAAAGTGGCTTCCCCGTCATAAAAAAATAGATGTTTATTTTTCTTCATTTGATAAAATAGTGTTGCTCATTAATTCACAAAAATGGAGGGAACAATGATGAAAACACGTGGGAAAATTGTTACTGTATACATTCTTACTGTCTTTTTATTAGTTGGACTTGTAAATGGGATTATTTATGTTCAATTTCAATCATTAATCGCCAACAAGGTCATAACGACAAACGCCCAACTGGCTTTGAAGCTCATTGATGCGAAATTTGATGGGGGATGGCAAATCAAAGACGGTGCGCTATATAAAGGAGACATAAAAATTAACGGGAACGAATCTGTGATCGACTATGTCAAGGAAGTTGTTAATGCAGATAGTACTATTTTTTTGAACGATGAACGTGTTACAACAACAATTGTAAAAGATGGTGAAAGGCAAGTAGGAACAAAGGCAGATCCAAAAGTTGTACATGAAGTTATTGAAAAAGGAAATGATTACATAGGTGAGGCGAATGTCCTTGGAGAATCATATGTAACAAGCTATTTGCCAATTAAAAACAACGGCGGTGAAGTAATCGGTATGTTTTTTGTTGGCATGCCGAAACACGTTGTTAACCAGGAGATTAATAGTGTAATTGTAAAAGTCATTGTCATTTCTATATTATTTATCATTATAGGTGTAGTTGCATATCACTTATTTATTTCCGTTCGGATTATGAAGCCGTTACATATTGCAAAACAACATCTCCAACAAATAGCTAGTGGCGATTTTAGTAAGCAGTTGCCGGAAACACTTCTTCATTCGAAAGATGAGTTTGGTGAAATGGCACGTGCACTTGATGAAACAAAGCAGGCGCTTCGGGACATGGCCCTTCATATCCAAATGCAAGCGGATGCGATTGATCAACAATCAAGTGCACTTTCTGCCACTTCCCAGCAAATGTCTGCATCTACGGAAGAAGTAGCAGCAACAATGGAACAAGTATCGCAAGGGGCGGCAGCTCAAGCAAGCGATTTAGCCGATATGACACATTCACTTTCTTACTTAACGGAAAAAGTCGAACGTGTATATGTAGAGCTTGGGAATGTGAAGCAAGAAGCGATTCGTACGTCGAAACGAGCAGATGTCGGTAAACATGAAATGGATGTGCTAATTTCCACAATCGAACAAATTAAACGAGCGTTTGAAACCGTAACAAATCATGTCCAAACATTAACGGCATCTGTCCAAAAAATTAGTGGAATTACAGAAATGATTTCTACCATTTCTGATCAAACGAACCTATTAGCCCTAAATGCGGCAATTGAAGCAGCACGTGCAGGGGAGGCAGGGAAAGGGTTTGCCGTTGTGGCAGATGAAGTGCGCAAGTTAGCTGAACAGTCCAAATCATTTACAGAGGATATTGTTCAACTTATTACATCAATTAGCAAAAACACAGATGACGTGATTCATACATCGACTGAAGTAGAGCATTTTATTAAAGACCAAGCCAATGCCGTTGAGAAGACTGTTCGTTCGTTTGCTGACATTTTAACATCAATTAGCCACATTGCCCCGTTGCTTACTTCTACTGAGCAGGCAATGGATGAAATTGTGAGAGAGAAAGATAAAGTGGTCGCGCGCATCGAACAAATTAGCGCGGTAGCTGAAGAAAATTCAGCAGCGACAGAGGAAGTAACGGCTTCGTCAGAAGAATTAACGGCATCGGCTCAAGAAGTAGCCTCAACAGCTCAACGATTGTACGAAATCGCGGAAAGAATGAAAGAAACGACGAAACGATTTATCGTGTAGTAAGGCGGCAGGAAATCTGTCGCTTTCAAAATAATTGTAAACGTTATCAAAACAGATTATAGTAAAATTAGGTGACGACGATGACACAAAAAAAATGGACGATAAGCCTTATGATACTGTTTGTTCTGTTTTTGTATGCTTTTTTTCACTTTATTACAGTAACAAAACAGCTTGAAAAAACAGTAGCCAAACTACAACATGAGCAAAAAGCAGCATCTCATCTTCCGCATGTCATTTTAATATCTCAAGTATTTGATAACCCATATTGGCGTAAAATTGAGCAAGGGGCAAAAGAAGCGGGAAAGTTATACGGTGTAAACATCGAATATATCGGTCCGCTTCGAACAAGCATTGACGAACAAGTAAAATTGCTTGAAAAAGCAATTGCATCTCGCGTTGATGGGATTATTGTTCAAAACTTAAAAGACGAAGCGTTTACACCGCTCATTGATAAAGCTATCTCACGGAATATACCTGTGATCACCATCGATGCTGACGCTCCAAAAAGCCGTCGCATCGCCTACGTTGGAACAAACAATTTTGAAGCAGGGCAATTGCTCGGACAGGCTGTTGTTTCCCGAATTGAAGGAGAGCGGTTCATCGGGGTTATAATCGGGACGGATACGTCCGAAAATCAACGTTTACGTTTGCAAGGATTTTTATCTGTTATTCACCAACATCCGCGGCTGAAAGTCGTTTCAGTTGCATCATCAAGCATTTCGCGCATTCAAGCTTCCATTCAAGCCGAACAAATGTTGCGGAAACATCCTAATATTTCAATCATGGTTGGTACAAGCGCGCTAGATGCGATCGGCATTCGAATGGCTACGAAAAATTTACATCGAAATGATATTCAAATATTCGGTTTTGACGATGTAGAAGAAACGATCGAAGCAATTAAAAATGGAGATATTGTCGCGACGGTCGTTCAAAAACCTTACGATATGGGTTATTCAGCCGTGAAATTGATGGTCGACCATCTCTCAGGGAAACAAATTCATAAAGAACATTTTACTTCGATTGAAGTCATTGATCGTCAAAACGCTCAGCAGGGGAGAAACAAATGAAAATTCGGACGAAATTGTTTGTTTTTATTCCGCTTCTCGTTCTTTTACTAAATTGCATCGCATTTTTCATTTTTCAAAGCGGAAAAAAAGTACAAGAAAGCTATGATGTTATGATGCAACGTATTTTTTTATATAAACAAATTTCGCTTGAGACGCAAGAAAATGTCCGCTTTTTAAGTAGCTATCTAATTCATCAAGATGAATATAATTACAAACAGCTGATCGAACATAAAATACAATTAGAAAAGCTAAGCCTTGAATTAAAAGAAAGACAACTAGAAGGCAATAATGCTTTCACCTTGGAAAATTATAAAAATATGATTTATGTCTTTCTTGATTTAGAACAATCTATTATTCATAAACTAACAAAGCAGCAATTTACAGGATATGCCGATCAATATAACGAGATTGAAAAAGTTGCATCATTTATTAGAGAAGATAGTCAAGCGCTCGTTGATATCGAGCTTAGTTTATATCAGCCGGTATACAAAAAAATGTTGCGACATATAGCAAAAATGAATGAGCTAGGGGGGACATTATTTATTTTAACAACGATTTTAAGTATTGTATTTGCCATATGGTTATCACGGACAATTGTCATTCCAATCCATCATCTCGTTCATGCAGCGAAAAAAATATCAGCTGGTCAACTAGACGCGCGTATTCCTCGCTTTCATGGGCATGATGAAATCGGCTTGCTCGGTAAAACATTTCAACATATGATCGAAAACTTACGTATATTAATATCGAAAAATATGGAAATATTAGAAAAAGAAAAACTTGTGCGTGAATTCGAGTTAAAAGCGCTTCAAAGTCAAATTAATCCTCATTTTCTATTTAATACACTAAATGTCATTTCAAAGCTAGCTTATATTGAAGGAGCAGAGCAAACGAGCGAACTCACTATTTCGACATCTAATTTGTTGAGATATAACTTGAGGAAGTTAGATCAACCTGTTACGTTGCGTGAAGAAGTAGAGCATGCGAAAGAATATTTTGCGATTCAAAAAGCCAGGTTTCGCGATCGTGTCGCTTTTCAGCTCGAAGTAGATGAATCGTGTTTGGAGCAGCCGATTCCATGCTTAACGTTGCAACCGCTCATCGAAAATGCTTTTATTCATGGAATTGAAGGAATGGAAGAAGGGGCGAAAATTCAATTAGTCATCGAACAAAAAAGAAATTGTATTCAAGTGACGATAGCAGACAATGGTGTAGGAATGCCGTATGATGTACAAAAAGCAATTATGAATGCCTCGTATTCATTAACAAAAACAGGCCATTCAACAGGACTTGGATTAGAAAATGTGCTACGACGTCTCCAACTTTTTTATGGAGTAGAGAAAATACTGGATATGCAAAGTGCACCGAATGAAGGAACAGCCATTATTTTGCGACTGCCAAGGAGGGAAAGCGATGTATAAGCTACTCATTGCCGATGATGAGCCGCTAGAGCGGGAAGGATTGCAGCTGATGATTGAGCGAGCGTTTCCACATACGTTTACGATTTTTCATGCTGAACACGGTCGAAGTGCGATTCAGCAAGTAGAGAACCATCGTCCACATATTATTTTTATGGATATAAAAATGCCAGGTATTCAAGGGCTTGAGGCGATTGCTGAAATTCGAAAGATCGATGCGCAAGCAAAAGTTGTTATTTTAACAGCATACGATTACTTTACATACGCGAAAGAAGCTATTTCTCTAGGTGTGAGCGAATACGTGCTAAAACCAGCTAAAAAGCAGCAAATCATTGATCTATTACAAAAGTTGTTACATCAAGTTACGGAAGAACAAGCGATGCGCGAACAACAATTAATGGCTCGTGAAAAGCTTGTTCAGCTGCAAATGTTAAGTGAAACAGCTTGGACATGGTTATTGATGGGGAAAATGGACGAATGCTCTGCACATACGTTTAGTGGTATAGAATTTGAATGCGCGTACGCGATCGTTATTGAATTAGAAAAAAATGATGTATGTGAGCGTGGAAAGTGGGAAGAAACGGTGAAACAATGCGTAAAACAACATCGCCGTTGCTTATGCAGTCCGCTTAGTCAAAAGCAAATAGCCATTTTTATTGAAAGTCAACCACATGAGCATGTTATTTCGTCCGTTCAATCGTTGCTAAAGCACCTTGAGAAAGAACTGAAGCAGCGGGTAAAAATCGGAATTGGAACGGTGCAGTCAAGCATTGATGGGCTGAAACGTTCATACAAGGAAGCACGTACAGCCGTATGCTATTTATCTTCATTTAGCCGGGTGATGCATATTGACGATGTTCCAATAACGGATGAAGTGGAACAAATCGATTTAAAAACAAACGGCAGCGTCATTGAGCAAGTCGAACTGTTTTTGCATGAAAACTATTGCTATGATGTGACGCTTGAAGAAGTCGCAAAATACGTTCATTTGACACCGTACTATTTTAGTAAACTATTTAAAAAAGAAACAGGACAAACGTTTATTGACTATTTAACAAATTTACGTATTGAAAAAGCGAAGCAGTTGATGCGTGACGAAGGATTAACGGTGAAAGAAGCATGTTATCGCGTAGGATATAAAGACCCAAACTATTTTAGCCGTGTGTTTAAAAAAGTGACAAATATGACACCAACCGAATATCGGCAACAAGTATGCGAGCGTTCATAAAGCGCTCGCATTTTTTTGTCTTATCACAAAAAAATGCTAGTTTATTTCTTTTTTTATAATGGAAGCGCTTAAATTGTGCGAATATACGACAAATAAGTGAAGGAAACAAAGAAAACGCTTTCTTTTTTCTATGTTACGCTGAATATGTAAAATCATATGAAAAACAAGGGGGAATACGTGTGAAGTGGTGGAAACATGTCGCAAAAGGAGCGGCAACATTTGTGTTAGCGTCTGCATTAACAGCATGCGGTGTTGTATCTTCAGGAAACGAAGGGGGAAGCGAATCGACGAAAAAAGACGGCGATAAAATTGTGATAGGGCTTTCAATGGACACATTAAAAGAAGAGCGTTGGCAGAGAGATAAGGAATTGTTTGAAGCAAAAGTGAAAGAACTTGGAGCAGAAGTGAAAACATTAGCTGCAAACGGAGATGACGCAGTGCAATTAAGCCAAGCAGAACAGCTTATTTCTGAAGGTGTCGATGTTCTCGTTGTTATCCCACACAACGCTGAGGCGTCAGCGCCAATTGTTGACAAGGCTCACAAAGAGGGTATTCCTGTGATAGCGTACGACCGTTTAATTAAAAATGCTGATGTTGACTATTATGTTTCATTTGATAATGTACGCGTCGGTGAAATGCAGGCACAAGCAATTGTAGAAAAAGCACCAAAAGGAAATTATGTTTATATTGGTGGAGCAGACACAGATAACAACGCACATTTATTCCGACAAGGGGCGATGAACGTATTAAAGCCACTTGAGGAGAAAGGCGATATTAAAATTGTTTACGATCAATTCTCGAAAGATTGGAAGCCAGAAGAAGCGTTGAAAAATATGGAAAACGCATTAACAGCGAATAAAAATAATATTCAAGCGGTTATTGCAGCGAACGACGGAACAGCAGGTGGCGTCATTCAAGCGTTAGCAGCACAAGGATTAGCAGGCAAAGTACCTGTTTCGGGGCAGGATGCTGATCTTGCTGCTCTTCAGCGTATCGTCGAAGGAACACAAACGATGACAGTATATAAACCAATTAAAGCTATTGCGACGAAAGCAGCAGAAATGGCTGTTGCGTTAGCGAAAGGTGAAAAAATCGAAACGAATCAAACTGTATCAAACGGCAAAATCGATGTTCCATCTGTATTGCTTGATCCGATTGCAGTAACGAAAGAGAACGTATTGGATACAGTCATTAAAGATGGCTATCACAAACTAGAGGATGTGTTTAAAAACGTACCGAAAGATCAATGGCCAAAACAATGAAAATAGGGGCTGGCTTTGCCAGACCCTTCTTTTCAACATGATACAACGGGAGTGAAATGAATGTATGCATTAGAAATGATAAATATTACGAAAGAGTTTCCCGGTGTGAAAGCGCTTGATCGCGTCAGCTTCAAAGTGAAGAAAGGAGAAATTCATGCGCTTTGTGGTGAAAATGGGGCAGGAAAATCAACGTTGATGAAAGTGTTAAGCGGACTGTATCCAGCTGGCACATATGAAGGTGAAATTCGCATTGATGGTAAACCTATTTCGTTCCGGCATATCGTTGATGCCGAACAAGCCGGCATTGCGATCATTCATCAAGAGCTTGCGCTTGTAAAAGAAATGACGGTTGGGGAAAACATCTTTTTAGGGAGAGAGCCGCGCAAATTCGGCATCATTCAATGGGATCAATTGTATTATGAAGCAGAAAAATGGTTAAAGAAAGTCGGATTAACCATTTCTCCACAAACTAAAATTCATTCCCTCGGCATCGGTCAACAGCAGTTAGTTGAAATTGCGAAAGCGCTAGCAAAACAAGCTAACATTTTAATTTTAGATGAACCTACAGCTGCGTTAACAGAGAGTGAAGTTGAAATTTTAATGGGCATTTTAGAACAACTGCGTGCACAAGGCGTTGCATGCATTTACATTTCTCATAAAATGCCGGAAGTGTTTCGGCTTGCGGATTCAATTACCGTATTGCGCGATGGAAAGTCGATTGCGACGCTTTCGCGAGCGGAAACGAATGAAGATGAAGTTGTTGCACTCATGGTTGGACGTGAGTTGACGGAGCGTTATCCGTATGTCAAAAAAACACCAGGACATGTCGTATTAGAAGTAAAAAACTATTCTGTTTGGCATAAAGAAAAGCCGATGAAGGTCAATGACGATATTCGTATGACGATTCGTGCCGGAGAAATTGTCGGAATTGCTGGTTTAATGGGTGCTGGGCGGACAGAATTGGCCATGAGTTTATTTGGGGCATACGAAGGGAAGGCAGAAGGGGAAGTGTGGATTGAAGGAAAACAAATGCACATTCGTTCCGTGCAAGATGCGATTCGCTCAGGTATCGCCCTTGTCACAGAGGATCGGAAACGGTTGGGGCTTGTACTCGGAATGGACGTAAAAACAAATACGACATTGGCAAGTTTAAAAAACATTAGCCGTTGGCAAGTTATTAATCAAAACGAAGAATTGAAATGGAGCCAAAAATACGTCGATGAACTTAAAACGAAAACGGCTTCGTTAGAAACAGCAGTCGGTACATTATCCGGAGGGAATCAACAAAAAGTCGTATTAGCAAAATGGCTAATGGCAAAGCCAAAGCTTTTAATATTAGACGAACCAACACGCGGTATCGATGTTGGGGCAAAATATGAAATTTATCATTTAATGAATAAATTAGCTGAAGAAGGCGTTGCTATCATGATGATTTCTTCTGAGCTTCCAGAAATTTTAGGGATGAGCGATCGCATTTATGTTATGCGTGAAGGACGAATCGTGAAAGAGTTATCGCACGATGAAGCAACACAAGAAAATATTATGATGGCAGCGACAGGAGGGGAATGAGTCGTGGAAGTCAAAGCAGTTATCGAACAGCAGCAAAAAAAGAAAAATATACTTGGTAAAGTAGATATTCGCGCCTACACAATGATCGGTGCGCTCGTTGCCATTTGGATTTTTTTCGGAATGTTAAATGAAACATTTTTAAGTGCACGAAACTTATCTAACTTATTTACACAAATGTCAGTTACTGCAATTTTGGCAATCGGAATGGTACTTGTTATTGTTGCGGGGCACATTGACCTTTCCGTCGGTTCAATCGTCGGTTTTACAGGGGGCATTGCCGCTATTTTAAGCAATTGGATGGGAATGCCAACATCAGTTGTTATTGTATGTACATTGATTGCAGGGGCCCTTGTTGGCCTTGTACAAGGATGGTTAGTCGCTTATCGAGCCATTCCTGCCTTTATTGTCACGTTAGGTGGAATGATGATTTTCCGCGGGGCGTTAATGGGAATTACGAAGTCAACAACCATTCCGATTTTCGATGCGAAATTCATTGCATTAGGAAGCGCATATTTTACAAACATGTTCGGTGTTGTACTTGCGGTAATCGCTATTGTTTCTCTATTTGTTTCTACGTTTCGTAAGCGTAAATCACGGCAACAATACGGTTTTACTGTTTCGCCATTGCCGCTCGAGATGGCCAAACTGTTTGTTATTAGTATACTGATTTTAGCTTTTGTTCTTACGATGAATAGTTATAAAGGAATCCCGTTCCCTATTATTTTTGTCATTGCATTAGCGCTTATTTTCTCATTTATTGCGACAAAAACGACATTTGGGCGACATGTATATGCAATCGGTGGCAATGCGGAAGCGGCTCGCTTGTCTGGAATTAACATTCAACGTCATACGATGATGCTATTTGTCTTTACTGGATTACTTTCAGCAATTGCTGCGCTCGTCTTAACAGCTCGTTTATCTTCAGCAACGATTTCAGCCGGTCAAATGTACGAACTTGATGCGATCGCCGCTTGCGTCATCGGGGGAACATCATTGATGGGAGGATCCGGTACAATTATCGGCGCGATTATCGGTGCGATGGTCATGACGTCGCTTGATAACGGGATGTCGCTACTAGGCATGGAAACATTTTGGCAATATATTGTAAAAGGAAGCATTTTAATTTTAGCTGTTTGGATTGATATTGCAAGTCGAAAACGAAAAACAAATTAAAAGTAAAAAAGCTGATCGTTATGCGGTCGGCTTTTTTATTTGTTGTATAATGATGTTTGGAGGGATATATGTGCAAATAAATACAGTCATTTTACGATACTTAGAAATCGAATTGAAATCACCGTTTACAACAAGCTTTGGAACGATGAAAAAGCGCCCCGTTTTATTAGTTGAAGTGATGGATGAACATGGTGTGCGTGGATGGGGAGAAGGTGTTGCGTTTGCTGCACCTTGGTATACGGAAGAAACGATTGAAACGATGTGGCATATGCTTGAAGCTTTTTTAATTCCGCTCCTTTTCCAAGCACCTGTTCATCATCCAGATGAATTGCGTGAGCGATTTTCGATCGTTCGTCGCAATTATATGGCGAAAGCTGCACTTGAAGGAGCCGTATGGGACTTGTTTGCGAAGCGACGTCATATTCCGTTACATGTAGCGTTAGGGGGTGAAAAAAAGGAAGTAGACGTTGGCGTAAGCATTGGTATTCAACCGATAACGGATTTATTAAAACGGATGGAGCAGGCGCTTATAGAAGGATATAGACGTGTAAAAATAAAAATTAAGCCAGGGTGGGATGTAGATGTCGTTCGTGCTGTTCGGCATCACTTTCCCGATATACCGCTTATGGTTGATGCAAACTCTGCTTATTCGTTACGCGACATCGACCGTCTGCAAGCGCTTGATGATTATGAATTGCTTATGATTGAACAGCCGCTTGCTGTGGACGATATTGTTGACCATGCGAAATTACAAGCGAAGCTAAAAACGCCGATTTGTTTAGATGAAAGCATTTGTTCATATGAAGATGCAAAAAGGGCGATTGAGCTAAAAAGTTGTCGCGTCATTAACATAAAAATTGGTCGAGTAGGTGGATTAACGGAAGCAAAACGCATTCATGACTTATGTCAGCAACACGATCTTCCTGTATGGTGCGGAGGGATGTTAGAGGGAGGGGTCGGCCGAGCGCACAGCATCGCTTTAGCGACACTTCCGCACTTTTCTTTACCAAGCGATACAGCTGCGTCGGCAAATTATTGGGACCGTGATTTCATTGATCCAGAAGTTACCGTTCATCATGGACGCATTTTTGTTTCGAAACAGCCCGGTATAGGCCATGAAGTGAATATGAAAGAAGTTGAGCGGCGTGTCGTTCGTTCAAAAATATATAAGCGTGTGAAAGGGTGAGGATATGTTTGACCCAACGATTTTTGATAATTTAAAAACGGTAGTAGAAGGAGCGATTTATGACTTAG
>NZ_DAITON010000074.1:0-11046 GCF_036834105.1 Anoxybacillus sp.
GTTTGTCTTTTGGGGATGGAAATTAATGTAATGAAAAATGCTCATCTACAGTAATGAATAAACCGATTGTTTTTCCGATATGCTGTTTAAACATATATTTCACCTCTATCCATATTTATGAATGGAACGTGTAATATGGTTGGACAGATAGAAGGGAAATGAAAAACGGGCGAGACGTTCGCCCGTTTTTCGTTAAAAGATCAAGTGTGCCATGAAAACGATAATTGGCAACGTAATAAGTGTACGGAGAAGGAAGATTACCACTAAATCTTTAAATGTAATTGGTAATTTTGATGCAAGCAGTAATCCACCAACTTCAGACATATAAATGAGCTGTGTAACGGAAACGCAAGCGATGACAAAGCGCGTAAACTCACTTTCAATCCCGCTCCCGATAATAGCTGGTAAAAACATATCTGCGAAGCCGACAACCATCGTTTGAGCAGCTGCCGCGGCTTCTGGTACTTGGAGAAGAGTTAAAATAGGTACAAATGGCTTACCGAGCCATTCAAATACCGGAGTTGTTTCCGCAATAATTAATGCAACAGTTCCGATAGCCATCACGACAGGTAATACACCTAGCCACATATCAATGACAGTTTGTACACCGTTTTTTAATAATTTTCCCATGTGACTGTTGCGTTGGGCAACTTCAGTAGCTTGTTTTAATCCCCATTGAAAAGGTGTATACCCAGCAGGGATTGTTTCATCAACAGGTACATGATGTTCGCGATAATACGTATCCGGTTTTTTAGATAATGGCGGAATGCGAGGCATAATGATCGCTGCTATAAGACCAGCAACAACAATTGTAAAGTAGTATGCCCCGAACATATGTTCAAGCTTCATATACGTAATGACAACAATACTAAATGTAATGGATACGACGGAAAATGTTGTTCCGATGACAGCCGCTTCACGTTTTGTATAAAAGCCATCCTCATATTGCTTATTTGTCAATAATACACCAATCGTCCCGTCGCCGAGCCAAGAGGCGATACAGTCAATCGATGAGCGACCAGGTAACTTAAATACAGGTCGCATAATTTTTGTTAAAAGTGCACCGCACAGTTCAAGTAAACCAAAATCTAAAAGTAACGGCAAAAATAAGCCGGCGAATAAAAAGACAGAAAATAAAATCGGAATTAAACTATATAATAACAAGGCACCTGTATTTTCAGACCAAACCCATTCTGGACCAATTTTCCATAATGTCATTGCCCCTAAAACGGATCCAACAACGCGAGCGACGCCAAACAAACCGTTTACATCAAATAGACGACGAAGAAAAGCGCTATCCATAATAAAAGAAGGTTGAGCTATTTTTGTAACGATCGTACCAATTGTAGCGGCAAACATAAACAACTCTGAAATTGTTGGAATGATTGAATGAAACTGTCCTTCAACCCATTTTGCTAATATCGCTACAGGGATTGTCATTTCTCCTTTGTACGGAAAAGGTAACATAAATAGAAATACACCAATGAGTGACGGAATGAGAAACTTCATAGTGTCAGCGAATGTGTACGATGGAGTATGCTTACTCATCTGTTTAACCACCTTTCATTTTATGTTTTGAAAACGGATACATAACATTACTACTATCGTAATATAAAAATAAAAATAGTCAATATAACAAAACGATTCAGAAATATAAATAAATGTCCTTGGTGTATAAATATAAAAACATGAAATTATATAAATACGAAAATATGAATCAATAACAATTTATTTATTGCAAAATAGGTAACATAGAGCATAATAAACCAAAACGATTATATAATCAATCATTTTTTTGTATAAACGTTCAAATTCGAAATTTTTTGTTTTTCTTAACACATCGATGCGTGTATTTTTTTTGTTTGTGCGATATGATAAACAAAAACGAGAAAAGGGGAATAACAAATGTGGTACTACGCAAAGCCGATTGTCGTTGTTAGTGAATGTCTCGGCTTTTCTCCTTGTCGGTATAACGGGGATCAAATAAATGATGAAGTAGTACATAAATTAACACCATTTGTTCAGTTTATCCCTGTTTGTCCAGAGATGCGTATCGGTCTTGGTACACCGCGTGAAACCATTCGACTCGTCAAAGATGGGGAAAGTGTCCGACTCGTTCAACCATCAACTGGAACGGATATGACCGAGCGGATGAATGAGTTTTCCGCTTCATTTTTAAAACAATTGCCATATGTAGATGGTTTTATTTTAAAAGGTCGGTCGCCATCGTGTGGAGTGAAAGACGTCAAAATATATAGTAAAGAACAAAAGGGGCCTGCAGCAGGGAAGGGAAGCGGTTTGTTTGCGGCACATGTAGTGCAAATGTTTGCACATAAAGCGGTAGAAGAAGAAGGACGGTTAACGAATTTTGTCATACGAGAGCATTTTTTGACGAAGCTATTTACTTTTGCTTTGTTTCGCGAAATAAAAGAGACAAACTCGCACGACCGCCTTGTTGAGTTTCATGCTGAGCATAAATATTTGTTTATGGCTTATCATCAACAAAAGTTAAAACAACTTGGCAACATTGTTGCTAATCGTAACCGTTTACCGATAGAAGAAGTGTTTTTACAGTATGAACAAACGCTATATGAACTGTTTGCACGTCGCTCACGCCGCAATTCGAATATTAATGTTTGTCAACATATGATTGGTTATTTTAAGCACGAGTTAAGCGGGGATGAGAAACGCTATGTCCATGAGTTGCTAGACAAATATCGTGCTGGTAAGCTACCGTTAAGTAGTGTGACAGCGGTTATTCGTTCGTGGGCCATTCGTTATCAAAATGATTATTTACTCAAGCAGCGGTACTTTCAGCCTTATCCAGAGACGTTGCTTGACGTGACGGACTCAGGGAAAGGAAGGGATTATTGAAAAAGCGACAAGGGTTACCCATGTCGCTTTTTTGTTATGGCGTAATACACTGGAATACCAGATAAGGTAACAATGACTGATAAAAACGTGTCTAGCGGCGCATGAAGTACCGTGCTCATAATAATATACGCTGTTCCGATAAGAGAAACAATTGGCGTAATTGGATAAAAAGGTACTCGATATAGCTGTTCGTTCGTTTCGGCTGATTTTCGTAATAAAAATACAGCAAAAAAGGCAAAACCGTAAAATAAAAATACGCTGAAAATGGCAATGTCTGTTAAACGATCGGCGTTGCCAAGTAGCATCATCACGATGGCAATCGTCACTTGCATAAGTGTTGCAAATACAGGTGTGCGCCATTTTGGGTGAAGATGGGCGAAGTAACGGGAAAACGGGAACAGCCCGTCCGTCGCCATCGCAAATGGCATGCGCGGGAAGGTCAAAACTTTTCCGTTTAAGCAACCAAAGATGGAGATTAAAATACCGATGGCAATTAATTTTCCGCCGAATGCCCCGAATAACATTGTCGCTGCTTCACTTGCTGCGTTTGGTCCGAGTGCTACAATTTCATCGGCACGAAGTACGTGAAGCAATGCGATATTGACAGCTACATAGGCAAACATCACGATAAGAATGCCAGTAATAATCGCTTTCGGTAATGTTTTCGCAGGGTTTTTCATTTCCCCAGCAACAAATCCAACGTTCATCCAGCCGTCATATGCCCATAACGTTGCTAAAACGGCTGCCCCCATACTAATCGTTTGACTACTTCCGCTGTCCATGCTGAAGATGGGTACATTGCCCTTGACCACTCCGAAGACAATGATCAGAAAAATAGGTAATAATTTTGCCGCTGTTAAAACACTTTGAACGATTCCGCCAAACTGTGAGCCGAGCATATTTATAATGGACAAAAATAAAACAGCGATGATTCCGATCCAAAGCTCACTTTCTTTCGGCAAACCGAAAACTCCTACAAATAATGCCCCAAAGTACAAGCCTAGCGCACCGATAACGGCAGGCCCATAAATGATGGTTTGTACCCATCCGCATAAAAAGCCCCAAAACTTCCCGTAAACTTTTTCAATATATACGTACAATCCACCTGTTTCAGGAATTTTTGCGCTCACTTCTGCAATCGTTAACCCACTAGCTAACGTAATGATTCCCCCGATAACCCAAGCGAGAAGCGCAAATGTTGAATTTCCAGTTGCTCCAATGACGACAGCGGGTTTCATAAAGATTCCAGATCCTATCACAGTACCAATGACGATGGCTGTCGCTGTAATAAAACCGATGCTTTGTTTCAATTCTGTTTTCGTCATGTTGTTCACCTCTAAAAGACAATTGTTTTTTTGTATCGAACAATCGCTATTATAGCATGAGATGGATGAAAACTTCTTTTTTTGAAAATTAAAATATTGACAGCGTGGAAAGAAAAGAATAAGATAAAACTAAAGTTGGCTTAAAGAAACTTTTTTAGTTCAAATCATTATTGTTTGCTTGTACCACATATCACAACATTTTTTGTTCACGCATATGATGGGCGAGCAAACAAATTTTTTGTACTAAATTTTGTATTAAGGAAACTTTTATACCTTTATACAACATGTGAGGAGGAAAAATATGAAAAAGTGGGCTATTTTATGGATCGCTTTGTTATTGCTGGTTGGATGTGAAGCGAAAGAGAGTGAAAAAGATGTCATCTATGTTGTAACGACAACAGGGCAAATTGCTGATCTTGTTGAACATGTTGGAGGAGAGCATGTTCGTGTAGAAGCGTTGATGGGACCTGGGGTGGATCCTCATTTGTATAAGGCGACGCAAGGAGATATTCAAAAATTGAGCCAAGCAGACATCATTTTTTATAACGGGCTTCATTTAGAAGGAAAACTTGAAAAAATTTTCTCTAACATGTCAAAAACGAAAAAAGTTGTCGCAGTCAGTAAAGGAATTCCTAAAGAAAAGTTGATTGATGTAGGTGGGGCACATGATCCGCACATATGGTTTGATCTTGATTTATGGAGTTATGCCGTGAGAACAGTAAGGGACGAATTGGGTGAGTTAGATCCAAAACATAAACAACAATATAACGAACGGGCCGAAGCATATGAATCTCAACTTATGCAACTAAAAGAAGAAACAAAAAAAGAGATGAGCGCCATTCCAAAAAAACAGCGTGTTTTAATTACGGCACACGATGCTTTTCATTATTTTGGTCGTGCGTATGATATTGAAGTGCTAGGGTTACAAGGATTGAGCACAGATGCAGAATATGGATTAAAAGATATACAAGAGCTTGTTCACTTTATTGTTGAACGTAATATTCAAGCGGTATTTGTAGAAAGTAGCGTATCAAAGAAAGCGATTGAAGCAGTTGTCGAGGGAGCAAAACAGCGCGGTCATCATGTTTCGATCGGAGGAGAACTATTTTCGGATGCGCTCGGAAAAAAGGGAACGGAAGAGGGGACATTTATTGGAATGTATCGCCATAACGTCAAAACAATTGCACGGGCATTGAAGGGAGAATGAACATGAATCCGCTAATTGTAGAACAGATGACAGTCGCTTATGATCGTCAGCTCGTATTAGAGAACGTATCCTTTTCTATTCCAGAAGGAAAGTTGGTTGGAATGATTGGCCCAAATGGAGCAGGAAAATCAACGTTAATGAAAGCAATGTTGAATTTTATTCCACGTATGAGTGGGAATGTTTTGATTTACGGTAAACCGTATGAAAAGCAACGTCATCTTGTTGGATACGTGCCACAACGAAATTCTGTTGATTGGGATTTTCCTACAAATGCCCTTGATGTTGTATTAATGGGACGATACGGTCATATCGGGTTATGGAAAAGACCACGCAAAAAAGATATTGACATTGCTATGGAATGTTTAGATAAAGTTGGCATGTTATCCTATGCAAAGCGACAAATTAGCCAATTATCTGGCGGACAACAACAACGTGTATTTTTAGCACGTGCACTAGCGCAAGATGCATCGATCTATTTTATGGATGAACCGTTCGTTGGGGTTGATGCGGCAACAGAAAAAGCGATTGTCCAGCTGTTGAATGAATTGAAAACACGTGGGAAAACGGTATTAGTCGTTCATCATGATTTGCAAACGGTACGGGATTATTTTGATTACGTTTTATTGCTAAATAAACGTGTAATTGCATTTGATGAGACGGAAAGTGTATTTACGTATGATCATATTCAAAAAACGTATGGTGGAAAAGTGACTTTTTTCTCTGCCACACATATCGTGGGGTGAATAATATGGACATCAATGTTCAATGGGTATTTACAAGCATGGCACTGCTCGGATTAGCGAGTGGAATGATTGGTACGTTTGCACTGCTCAAAAAACAAAGTTTAATAGGGGATGCGATGGCACATGCTGCACTTCCGGGGATTTGTATCGCTTTTCTTCTATATGGACAAAAATCGCTCCTTTTCTTTTTCATCGGTGCCGCTTGCTCAGGATATGTTGCCACAGCATGTATTCAGTTTATTGTTAAACATACGCGCATTAAAGAAGATGCAGCAATTGGTATTGTGTTGTCTGTATTTTTCGGTTTAGGAATCGTGTTATTGACATGGATCAATCAACATGAAGGTGGAAATCAAAGTGGAATTAACGACTTTTTGTTTGGAAAGGCAGCGTCATTGACTGGAAGTGACGTGAACGTGCTTGCTGTGACAACGATAACAATGATTATCATCACTTCTGTTTTTTTTAAAGAATTTAAGATCATTACATTTGATCGAGCGTTTGCGCAAGGAATCGGTGTACCGGTATCATTATTGAACGGTGTACTTATGTTTTTAATCGTCTCTGTTGTTGTCGTTGGTTTACAGGCGGTTGGTGTCGTGTTAATGTCTGCCTTACTTATTACGCCGGCGTTAGCTGCAAGATATTGGACAGAAAAACTAGAATGGATGACGTTGTTAGCTGGAGGATTCGGAGCTTTATCAGGGGTTGTTGGAGCATATGTGAGTTTGGTTGCCTACGTTCCAACCGGTCCGCTTGTCATTATTTTTGCAACGATGTTGTTTGTTTGCTCGTTTTTATTTGCTCCTAAACGTGGGGTGTTGAGCAAAATGATTCGCCAATATATTCAAAGACGAAAAGTGCGATCAAAACAGCTTGTGTATAAGCGAGGGGAGCAATTATGAGCTATACGATTTGGATTTTACTTACTGCTTCTCTTGTCGGGATTAATTGCGGGTTAGTCGGGACATTTCTCGTATTGCGAAAAATGTCAATGTTGTCAGATGCAATAAGCCATAGCGTGTTGCTAGGTATTGTTGGCGCTTATATGTTCAGCCATCATCTGCAAGGTGTGTCTATGCTCGTAGGCGCGTTGCTCGTTGGGTTGCTGACGACATTTCTTGTTCAATTGTTGCATCAAAAAGGGGTACAAAGTGACGCAGCCATCGGTGTCGTGTTCACATGTTTGTTTGCTATCGGTGTTGTTCTCATTTCGTTATTTGCAGATCGCGTCCATTTAGACGTTGAGCATGCGTTAATGGGTGAGATTGCGTTCGTGCCATGGGATGTACTTGAAGTAGGTGGAAAAAGTTTTGGACCGAAAGCCGTTTGGTTGCTTGGGTTTGTACTAGTTACGAACATATTTGTCATCGCCTTTGCTTATAAAGAACTAAAAATAAGTTCATTTGATAAAGAAATGGCCGTGACGCTTGGAATTCCAGTATCGCTTATTCACTACGTGCTGATGGGGATGCTATCATTAACGACTGTTGCGTCGTTTGATAGTGTTGGAGCGATCTTAGTAGTGGCGATGCTTATTGTACCGAGCGCGACAGCATATTTATGGACAGACCGACTGAGCATCATGCTTGTATGCAGTGCGATGATCGGGGTTTTAGCATCAATGGTCGGTTATATGATGGCTGCTATATTCAATGTTTCTATTTCAGGAGCCATTGCTGTATCAACAGGTGTCCTCTTTTTTATCTCTTTATGGATCGCACCGAAACATGGGATATTGAGGAAATGGCTAAAAAAATCTCCTGCCTAGGCAGGAGATTTAATCTTTTATGGCAGAAAGAAATGCATCAACAACGCTTACATCATTTGTGATTAAAAAAGCAGGAAGTAACGTTATAATTGTCACAACTGTCGCATATGAGACGATAATATTTTTCACTATTTTCATTGTGTTCACTTCCTTTTGATTTTATTTTCTTACTTTTCTGTATTTTTGTCAATATTTTTTTACAAGAGAAATTTTTGTACGAAAATGGTATAATGAAAAAATAGTTGTTTTTAAGGGGGGATATGATGCGAATACGCGATTGGGATCGAAATTTACGCATTCGTTTAGTCGGGGAATCGTTCGTTGGGGTTACTTTTTGGATGATATTTCCTTTTATCGCTATTTATTTTTCTAATATGTTCGGTAGGGAAAAGGCTGGGATATTGCTCGTTATTTCACAATTTTTTTCTGTTGTTGCGAATTTGCTTGGAGGATATTTTGCTGATCGCTTTGGAAGAAAAAAAATGATGGTGCTCGCTGCGTGTGGGCAGGCAGTTGCTTTTTTCTTATTTGCATTAGTCAATTCTCCACTATTCTCATCACCTGTGATGAGTTTTATTTGTTTTGCCCTCGTAGGTGTATGCGGTTCACTTTATTGGCCTGCTAGTCAAGCGATGGTTGCTGATGTCGTGGCAGAAAAGGATCAAAGTAGTGTATTTGCTGTATTTTACACGATGAATAATGTGATGGTCGTTATTGGTCCGCTACTTGGAGGAATCTTTTATCCACAACATTTTTTTTACTTACTGCTCGTTGCCGGAATATTTTGTGCAATTGTCGCTACCGTTTTGTTCATTTACTTAGAGGAAACGGCACCGTTGTGGGCGAAAACGACAGGAACATGGTACACCTTTTTTGTTGAGCAATTAAAAAATTATCGTCTTATTGCGAAAGACCGCACGTTTCTTTTGTTTATCGTTGCTGGTGTCCTCGTTGCTCAAACGTTTATGCAACTTGATATTTTAATCCCTGTGTATGTGAAAGACGTTGTTTCAGAGCAAACGTTAATTTCTACCGGTCATTGGTCACTTTCGTTGAGCGGAGAAAAAGCATTTAGTGTACTTATTGCTGAAAATGGATTGCTTGTTGCTTTATTTACGGTGGCGGTAACGAAATGGATGGGAAACTACAAAGAAAAGTCGGTATTTGTATGGTCCTCTCTTTTGTATGGATTCGCTATTTTCTTTTTCGGTCAAACGACATCGCTTTGGATCATGGTCATTTTAATCGGTATATTTACACTTGCGGAACTTATGACGGTTGGTTTACAACAAACATTTGTCGCTAGATTAGCCCCTGATCATATGCGAGGACAATATTTCGCAGCGGCGAGCTTGCGTTTTACGCTTGGTCGTATGATTGCTCCGCTCGTTTTAACGTTGCCGTTTGCGTATCATTGGACATTTTTTGTTTTAATGTTACTTGCTATATGTAGTGCATGGTTGTATGCTGTCATGTTTCAAATGATGGAAAGAAAGTCATCTTGTTAGTGGGTAATTGAAACAATCGATGTATAGAGAAGTGGTCACGTTGTCGTTGACATCACGTGACTACTGATGTACATATATGATGTAAAGTCCCTTCTTTTTCTCATATTTTCCCTTTTCTCGTCATACATATGATGATGTAAATATGATGAGAAAAAGAGGGGAAATACGTGTGAGTGAACAAGGGGGATTACAAGACGGGGCGATGACACGGAGCAAGCGACGAAAACGAAAGCGGACATGTATTGCCTCCATGTTGTTGCTCGTTGTAAGCGTGTGTGCTGTCGGTGTATGGGGAATGGCCAAACAAGAGAGAAGCGAACAAAAAGTAATTGAGCAATTTATGACAGCGCTACGCCAAGAAGATGTACATACGTTGCGACAATTCATCGATATTCCGTTGGAAAGTGATGACACTCTTTTACCGTTGTTTGCCTATTTGCGTAAACATCCTGAAGGTTATGAGCAAATTAGAAAAGAATTGAAGCAACAGCAAGACGATCGAGTTTACATAAAAGGATTAACGTCAACTCCTCCAGTTTTTCTCATGAAATTGTCGCAAGGAGTGTACAAATTTGAGCCGGCATTGTATCACGTATATGTGCAAACAAATGAAAAAGGGGCTCGCATTTTTATTAACGATACGGATGTCGGAGAGACAAATGTATCATTAACGAAAGTAGGATCATATATTCCGGGGTTATATGAGCTAAAATTAGTTACAGATGAACGTGAACAAACGAAGCAATTGTTGCTTTTTGGAGGAGAGCGAATTCGTATCGTTCATTTCGATTCGAATGAGTAGATGCAACGACATGTTGCGTCTTTTTTTATGGACAATTGAAACACTTCGTTCTGTCGATACGTAATATAATCATCATTTCCATTTCATAAAAAATCATAGTAAAATAAAGGATCATAGACGATGGGAGGACAACGATGAAACGGTTCATTCGGACGATATGGCGGTGGTTTGTATCATGGAACGTTGGTTTATTTAGCGCCCTTATTTCGTTATTTGCGTTTCGCTTGCCGTTTCCTATTTCATTTTTGATCGGAGTAAGTATAGGAGTGATGTACTCAATCTATATAAAGAAAAAAGAGAGGAAACACATATCTTATCGTTCGAAAGACGAACGGTTGAAAGATGCGAAAAAAAAGGTACGGAAAATCGGACAAAGTTTATGGCGAATTCGTTCGATTTCGATGTTTTCTAAGCTTTCTCGTTTATACTCCATCTGTCAAAAAATGATCGAAATTGTTGAGAAACAATCGGATCGTTTAGCTGTCGCGCAACCGTTTTTTAACACGACGTTAGATTCAATTGTTACAATTATTGATAAATATATTTATTTAATGAAACAGCCGGTGAAAAACGATGATATTCGCCAAGCGATCAGTGAAGCAGAGCAAGCGCTTGATCTTGCACTGGCGAAAGCGGAAAATCAACTATTGGACATGCTTGAAGAAGACTTGTTTGATTTACAAACGGAAGTAAAACTTGTTAAACATACGATTACAACAGAAGAATCTCTTTCTTTACCAACGAAACATACAGTAACAATGAGGTAGTGTCAAAAATTCTATGAAAAGTACCGATGAGCGACTTGTTACAGGAAAA
>NZ_DAITON010000075.1:0-10953 GCF_036834105.1 Anoxybacillus sp.
TTATATAAAAATTAAACATATCGTTCCATACGTGAATACACTTGCAACGAGGGCGTAAATTTTTTAAAATAATGTGTATAATGAAATAATGGAAAATGACGGTGAAAAGGAGTAGTAGTAAACAAATGGTCGACAGAGAGTTGACGGACGGTGCGAGTCAACCGAAGTTTGTTTACGAACTCGCCTTGGAGTCGCGTATGCGAATGAAGTAGCGTGCGCCGTGAATCTGCGTTAATGATGAAAGTGAGTGCACGATTCGTGCGCTAACAAGGGTGGTACCGCGGGAGAATCCTCTCGTCCCTTTTCGGGATGAGAGGTTTTTTGTTTTTCATTTTTGTTAAAAATGAACAAAAAGGAGGTTTGTCACGTGAGTTTTAATCATCGTGAAATCGAAAAAAAATGGCAAAAGTATTGGGAAGAAAATAAAACGTTCCAAACGACAGAAGATGACGGGAAGAGAAAGTTTTATGCGCTCGACATGTTTCCATATCCGTCCGGGGCAGGTTTGCATGTTGGCCACCCTGAAGGGTATACAGCGACAGACATTTTAGCGCGCATGAAGCGCATGCAAGGATATAACGTGCTACATCCGATGGGGTGGGATGCGTTCGGATTACCAGCTGAGCAATATGCGCTTGATACCGGAAATGATCCAGCGGAATTTACGGAAAAAAATATTAACAACTTCCGCCGGCAAATTAAATCGCTCGGTTTTTCATATGACTGGGATCGTGAAGTGAACACGACCGATCCGAACTATTACAAATGGACACAATGGATTTTCTTAAAGTTGTATGAAAAAGGATTAGCGTATATGGATGAAGTGCCGGTTAACTGGTGCCCTGCATTAGGAACGGTGCTTGCGAATGAAGAAGTCATTGATGGTAAAAGTGAGCGCGGTGGTCACCCGGTCATTCGCAAACCGATGAAACAATGGATGCTTCGCATTACGGCATACGCTGATCGCTTGCTTGAAGACTTAGAGGAGCTTGATTGGCCGGAAAGCATTAAAGAAATGCAACGAAACTGGATCGGTCGTTCGGAAGGAGCAAACATTCATTTCCAAGTTGATGGACATGATGAAACGTTTACGGTGTTTACAACACGTCCCGATACGTTATTCGGCGCAACTTATGCGGTGCTCGCTCCTGAACATCCGCTCGTTGAAAAAATTACAACACCGGAACAAAAAGAAGCTGTCGAAGCTTATTTAAAACAAATTCAAAGCAAAAGCGACCTTGAGCGCACAGATTTGGCGAAGGAAAAAACAGGTGTATTTACGGGAGCATATGCGATCAATCCGGCTAATGGTGAAAAATTGCCAATTTGGATTGCAGATTATGTGTTAATGAGCTACGGCACGGGGGCAATTATGGCGGTGCCAGCGCATGATGAGCGCGATTATGAGTTCGCGAAAAAATTCAATTTGCCGATCAAACAAGTCGTTGCTGGTGGCGATATTTCGAAAGAAGCGTACACAGGTGACGGGGAACACGTGAACTCTGATTTCTTAAACGGATTAAATAAAGAAGAAGCGACGAAAAAAATGATTGAATGGCTAGAAGCAAACGGAAAAGGTGAGAAAAAAGTATCGTATCGCCTCCGCGATTGGCTGTTTAGCCGCCAACGTTATTGGGGCGAACCGATTCCGATCATCCATTGGGAAGACGGCACGATGACACCAGTGCCAGAAGAGGAATTGCCGCTTGTATTACCAAAAACGGATGAAATTAAACCGTCAGGCACAGGAGAGTCTCCGCTAGCCAACATTGAAGAATGGGTTAATGTCGTTGATCCGAAAACGGGCAAGAAAGGTCGTCGCGAAACGAATACGATGCCACAGTGGGCAGGAAGTTGCTGGTATTATTTGCGCTATATCGATCCGCATAACGAAAAGCAATTAGCCGATCCTAAAAAATTAGAAAAATGGTTGCCTGTCGACATTTACATTGGCGGCGCTGAACATGCGGTATTACACTTGTTATATGCACGTTTTTGGCATAAGTTTTTATACGATATTGGCGTTGTGCCGACGAAAGAGCCATTCCAAAAGCTATTTAACCAAGGAATGATTCTTGGGGAAAATAATGAAAAAATGAGTAAGTCGAAAGGAAATGTCGTCAACCCAGATGATATCGTTGAAAGCCATGGCGCCGATACGTTACGTTTATACGAAATGTTTATGGGACCGCTAGAAGCATCGATCGCATGGTCGACAAAAGGGCTTGACGGTGCACGCCGTTTCCTCGATCGTGTATGGCGTCTATTCGTTGAAGAGAACGGTCAACTAAATCCGAAAATCGTTGACAATCCGGAAACAGATACGCTTGAACGTGTATACCATCAAACGGTGAAAAAAGTAACAGAAGATTACGAAGCGCTTCGTTTTAATACCGCCATTTCACAATTAATGGTATTCATTAATGAAGCATATAAAGCGCCTGTATTGCCGAAAGTATACATGGAAGGATTCGTAAAACTGTTATCGCCAGTTTGTCCGCACATTGCTGAAGAGTTGTGGGAAAAACTAGGTCATAGCAACACGATTGCTTACGAAGCTTGGCCAGCATACGATGAAGCAAAATTAGTTGAAGATGAAGTCGAAATTGTCATTCAAGTGAATGGAAAAGTACGTACAAAACTACATGTGCCAGCTGATGCAACGAAAGAACAACTTGAGCAATTAGCAATGGAAGACGAAAAAATTAAAGAACAAATTGAAGGAAAAACAGTGCGTAAAGTCATTGCAGTACCAGGTAAACTAGTCAACATCGTTGCCAATTAACGAAGAAAACCCTCCCACACATGCGGTGGGAGGCTGTCTTTAAAAGAAAGGGAGAGATGGATGAAAGAAATGACAGCGGCGCAATTAAAACAAATGATCGAAGCCGGGGAGCGAATTCAGGTTATTGACGTGCGTGAAGATGAAGAAGTCGCTTTTGGAATGATTCCGTCGGCGATTCATATAAAAATGGGGGATATCCCTCATCGAATGAACGAATTAGATAAAAATGAAACGTATATGATTATTTGCCGTTCAGGTGTTCGGAGTGAACATGTTTGTACGTATTTAGAGGCGCACGGTTACAACGTATGCAACATTGTTGATGGGATGCTCGGCTGGGACGGAGAAGTTGTGTAAAGATAAAACAATAAGATCGCTTCGTGGCGATCTTATTGTTTTGCATATATGGCAGCGTGCATTCCAGCGAGTCGTCCGGTGACGAGTGCGGCGGTAATATTGTAGCCGCCTGTATAACCGTGAATGTCTAAAATTTCTCCGCAAAAATAAAGACCTTTCATTAACTTCGATGCCATTTCCTTCGGATGCACTTCTTTCACTGACACTCCACCCCCTGTGACGAACGCTTTTTCAAGCGGCAACGTGCCATGAACGGAAAAAGAAAACGTCTTGCATATCGCGACGAATGCGCGAACTTTGTCGTGTCCTAACGTACTCGCGGTCGTTTGTGGGTCGATCGCTACTCGTTCAAGTAAAAATAATATATATCGCTCAGGAAGAGGGAGAAGTGTCTTTACAATATTTTTTATCGTTTTTTTCGGTTCTTCTTTTATGGCACGTACAATGCGTTGAAATAACACTTCTTCTTTATCATCTGGCAAGGCATCGATCGTCATCATAACGGACGGTTGCTTTTTTAATTGTTTGACGACAAATTGGCTACAACGTAGTGCTGCCGGTCCTGAAACCCCAAAATGTGTAAAAATCATATCCATACGATGTGTCACGATTCGTTTCCCTTTTGCGTTTAATACGCTTAACGCGACGTCACGCAACGATAGCCCTTGTAACGTTCGCTCTTGAATAAATGGCTCATGAGAAATGATTGGTACTTCGGTTGGGAACAGTTCTGTAATCGTATGTCCAGCTTTTTCGGCCCACGCGTAACCGTCACCTGTGGAACCTGTATGAGGCACAGACTTTCCACCGACGGCAACGACGACAGCCTTTGCGCGAATGATTTCTTCTGTTTCAAGTTTCACCCCGTACACTGCGCCATCTTTATATTCAATGTCCTTCACACGTGTGTGAACGCGAATATGTACACCTAAGCGTTTTAACTCACGAAGAAGAGCTTGTACGACAGATTGAGCGCTATCGCTGATGGGGAACATGCGACCGTGGTCTTCTTCTTTCAGTGGAACACCGAGCCGTTCAAAAAAACGGATAATATCCTCATTATTAAATACCGAAAAGGCACGATATAAAAAACGACCGTTTCCTGGGATATGTTGAATGAGTTCATCCACCGGCCGTCGATTTGTGACATTACATCGTCCACCGCCCGAAATGGCTAATTTTCGACCAAGCTTATCCCCTTTATCAAGGAGAAGTACACGTCCCCCTTGTTCGCCGGCGGCAATGGCAGCCATTAACCCTGACGGCCCTCCACCGATCACTACGACATCATATATCATGACTTTCACGTCCTTTCTGTTAAAATTATAATGATTTTATGAAAAAGAAAAAAGTGTGCTAAAATAAGTGAAGCAATGAATCCGGTAAGGAAGGGATAATATGTCGTCATCAAAATTGTTGCGCGGGACGTTTATTTTAACTGGGGGTGTATTTTTATCTCGCATTTTAGGACTTATATACGTCTTCCCATTTTACCAACTCGTTGGTAAACAAGGGGGGGCACTTTATTCATACGGCTACGTTCCATATACGTTGTTTATTAGCATTGCCACAATGGGTGTGCCGCTGGCGGTATCAAAGTTTGTGTCGAAATACAATGCACTTGGAGAATATGCGATCGGGCGAAAATTGTTTCGTTCAGGCGTTACGTTAATGGCGATTACCGGATTTCTCGCTTGGCTCATTTTATATATGAGCGCACCGTTGTTAGCGCCATTTGTCGTCAATGATGATGGACACGGCAACTCCATTGCTGATGTTACTTCCGTGATTCGTGCCGTTAGTTTTGCTTTATTGCTCGTGCCGATGATGAGCTTAATTCGTGGATTTTTTCAAGGGCATGAATCAATGGGGCCAACAGCGTTGTCGCAAGTTATTGAGCAACTTGTGCGCATCGTCTTTTTGCTTTTAGGGAGCTACATCGTGTTGCGTATTTTCGGGGGCTCGCTAACAACAGCTGTTCAAGTGGCAACGTTTGCAGCATTTGTCGGAGCGCTTGGTGGACTAGCTGTGTTATTGATGTATTGGTTCAAGCGTAAAACATTTTTAAATGAGCTATTAAAACAAGATCGCGGCACCATTGATATGTCATTAAAAGACATGTATAAAGAATTGATTGCTTACGCTGCTCCCTTTGCGTTTGTTGGTCTAGCTATGCCGCTATATCAACTGATTGATCAATTTACGTTTAACAAGGCGATGGCGAGCATTGGGCTCGGAGCCATATCGGAAGATGCATACGGCATTTTCAACGTATGGGCGCAAAAACTCGTCATTATTCCGATTACGTTAGCTACATCGTTTAGCTTAACGCTTATTCCGACGATTATGAAAGCGTACGTGCAAGGGGAGAAGAAACAGTTACGAAAATATTTAAACGATACGTTTCAAGTCGTCATGTTTATTACGTTGCCTGCTGTTATCGGTATGGCGCTTTTGTCTGAATACGTATATGCTGCTTTTTATAGTTATGATCCACTCGGAACAGAAGTGTTGCGCGCATATGCACCGACAGCTATTTTCTTTGCATTATTTTCTGTTACGGCTGCCATTTTACAAGGAATCAATAAACAAAAATTTACCGTTATTAGTTTATGTATTGGGTTGTTGTTCAAATTGCTTTTTAACTATATGTTTATCGTTTCTTTTGAAACGGTGGGAGCTATTTTGGCAACGACGATTGGATACGCTTTATCGGTCGGGATAAACTTATGGATCATTCAACGTTACACAAATTATCGTTATCATTTCGTCGCTAAGCGCATATTGTTTATGGGAATTTTAACAGCGATCATGTGTGCTGTCGTTTGGCCGATTGTAAAACTAATTGATCGTTTCTTTCATTACAACGGCAGCATGGTTCAATCGGTCGCGATCGTTGCGTTCGGTGGATTCATTGGAGCGGCTGTTTATTTTTATTTAAGTGAGCGTTCAAACTTGTTGTATATGTTATTTGGAAACAGGTTTTCATTTTTGCGAAAAAAAGAAAAGAAGGCTGTATCGTAGCCTTCTTCTTTCTATTAGAAATCGCTGCTAAACGGGAATCCAAGCTGACGCTCAACGCGTTGAAGGCGTCGATTTAAATTGTTAATTTGTTGTTGTTGTCGCTCGGTTATGCGTTCAAGACGGTCGACGCGACGCTCAAGAGAACCGCTTGGAAATCCAGGTGTTCCAGGGAATCCAGGTGTTCCAGGGAATCCCGGCATAAACGGAGTGCCTCCGTAATAAGGCATACCAGGCATTTGCTGTTGTTGTTGGCGTTCATCCATTCGGAAAACTCCTTTCGCTTTGATCGTTACGTAGGCAGTATATGTGACAATTGCCATACGTGTATGGACGGATGCCTAAAAACGAAAAACATTTGGAGGGATTTTAGTGTTACGAATCGACAAACTGTTGGCAAATATGGGATATGGAACGAGAAAGGAAGTGAAAAAGCTATTAAAAGCAGGCGTCGTTAAAGTCGATGGGATGACGGTAAAAGATGCGAAAACGCACGTTGATCCTAAGGAACAAGTTGTTACCGTATGGGGGGAAGAAGTCGAGTATAAGCCGTTTATTTATCTCATGATGAACAAACCGAAAGGGGTTATTTCAGCAACGGAGGATGCGGTCGAAGAGACAGTTGTTGATTTGCTAGAAGAGGAAGATCGCATATTTGATCCATTTCCTGTTGGACGGTTAGATAAAGATACAGAGGGGCTATTGTTGTTAACAAATGATGGTCAGCTTGCTCATCAACTATTGTCACCGAAAAAACATGTTCCGAAAACGTATGAGGCGATCATTGATGGAGAAGTAACAGAAGAAGATGTTGCTGCCTTCCGGCGCGGTGTCGTGCTCGACGACGGGTATGAAACGAAACCAGCAAAACTTGTTATCGTTCGCTCCGGTTTACGTTCTGACGTGCAAATTACAATTACAGAAGGGAAGTTTCATCAAATTAAACGAATGTTCCAAGCGGTTGGCAAGCGAGTCGTTTACTTAAAGCGGGTTCAAATGGGACCGTTGACGCTTGATGAAACGTTAGAGCCTGGGGAATATCGCGAGTTGACGGATGAAGAAATGGCTTTATTAAAGGGAGAGAACAAAAAATAGGAACCTGCTAGGAGGTTCCGTCTATGTGCACGCTGTTACGATGACATCTTGACTCTTTTTTTAGTTGTTGTCCATTTACCTTTGCTAGGGCTGTGAATTAAGTCGTTGTATGCTAACACGTTTAAATCCCGCTGAATCGTTCGTGGGGTAATGCCGAATTCGTCCACGAGCTCTTGCGTTGTCACTGTTCCTCTCTCGCTAATGAACATGTAGACGGACTTAATACGGGTTAGCATGCGATCGGTAGATGGTTTCAAATGATCACTCCCTATCGTCACATCATTCGCATGGTACAACAAAGATGAAAAACTAGATGTCTCATTATTTATTTTACACGAAAACATAAGAAAAATGCTATAAATTTGCTGAATTTTACACAATATTAACACAATTAATACCATATTTTTCTGTGGAAAGGATGAATGCAGCAATGAACGTGAACTGGATGGAAGAAGTAAAAAAGCGAGAGTCAGCGCTTTTGAAAGATTTGCAAACATTTTTGCGCATTCCAAGTGTGCGAAATGAACAGACAGCTACACAAGAGACACCATTAGGAAAAGAGGTGTATGAAGCGCTTTGTTACATGCTAAAGCGTGGTGAAGAAGAAGGATTTGTTGCAAAAAACGTTGATGGATTAGCTGGTCATTTGGAAATGGGCAATGGTGAAGAGATTGTAGGGATATTATGTCATGTGGATGTTGTTCCCCCTGGCGACGGTTGGACGTTTGATCCGTTCGGGGGAACGATTGTAGATGGAAAAATTTATGCCCGAGGTGCACTCGATGATAAAGGTCCGACGATCGCTGCCTTTTATGCGATGAAAATTGTCAAAGAGCTCGGTTTACCGTTAGCTAAGCGCGTACGAATGATTATTGGAACAGATGAAGAGAGCGATTGGCAATGTGTTGAGCGTTATTTTCAAACGGAGCAAATGCCAACGCTCGGTTTTGCACCTGATGCGGACTTTCCAATTATTTATGCTGAAAAAGGAATCGCTGATTTTGACCTGATTCAACAGCCAACAAACGAGCGAAGTGAATGTATCCTTCTTTCGTTCCATGCCGGGCGCCGATACAATATGGTGCCAGACTTCGCTGAAGCGGCTTTGCGGTTAACAGATGGGGAAGCGATGAAAGAACGTTTTCTCGCATTTTTACAAGCACATGCTATTGACGGTGAAGCACATAGCGACGGAGAGACGTTCACTTTGCGCGTTCGTGGCGTTTCGGCTCATGGAATGGAACCGAACAATGGTGTAAATGCTGGATTATGGCTTGTGAAATTTTTGGAAAACGAACAACTTGATCCGCAAGCCAACGCGTTTGTTCGGTTTGTTTCCCAATATTTTCATGAAGATACGTGCGGAAGACGATTAGGGGTTGCACATACAAACGAGGAACTCGGTGATTTGACGATAAACGTTGGTGTTCTTTCATATACGAATGAATATGGTGGAAAGATCGGCATCAACTTGCGCTACCCTGTGACGAATGACATCGTGCATACGAAAAAAATGATTGAGCAAGTCGCTGAGCGTCATGCGTTTGCACTGACGGATTTTTCGAATTCTGCACCGCATTATGTAGGAAAAGATCATCCGCTCGTTCAAACGTTGCAACGTGTCTATGAAGAGCAGACGGGTGAACGAGCGTCACTACTTGCCATTGGTGGTGGGACATATGCTCGTTCGTTACAAGCTGGGGTAGCATTCGGCCCGTTATTTCCGAATCGTCCGGATGTGGCGCACCAAAAGGATGAGCATATGTTTATTGACGATTTGTTAAAAGCAACGGCCATTTATGCTCAAGCGATTTATGAGCTAGCAAAATGACAGTTTCCAAAAATATGTTATAATGAAAAGTGCCGTCGATCGTGACGGTACTTTTCGTTATTTTATTTGATATGGGGGATGTTTGTGTATACACGTATTTTTCGAGCATTTTATTTTTTACAGTTTTTTAGTTTTGGTTCGCTCTTTCCGTTGTTATCTGTATATTTAAAAGATGAAGTCGGTTTGTCTGGGACAGAAATTGGAATGATTATGTCCATTAGCCCGATCGTCATGATTTTTACTCAGCCTATTTGGGGGATGGCGAGTGATTATACGCGTAAGCCGGTTCAAGTATTAATGATATCTTTATTAGGGACCGCTTTATTCGGGATGATGTATTCACTCGCTTACTCTTACGTATCGTTGCTTGTTATTGCTGCGCTGCTTGCAGTTATGCAAAGTGGCATCGTGCCTCTGTCTGATAGTATTACTCTTCATTATGTACAAAAGGCAAATGAGCGATATGGATCGATTCGGCTCTGGGGGGCGCTTGGGTTTGCATCGGCTGTTCCTGTCGCTGGACAAGTGGCTGAGTGGTTTCACCTCCGTTTTATTTTTTATATTTTCGTGACGTTGCTCATCATTTCAAGTGCATTAGCATGGAAATTACCGAGAGAGCAGGCAAATGCAAAAGTGAATACTCGTGAGGGAATGAAGGAGCTTATTCGCATTCCACCGTTTCTTTTATTTTTATTGACAACGTTTCTCGTTTTTGGACCGATTTATGCGAACAATTTTTATTTCGGTATTTTCATTACAGATTTAGGAGGAACGCTTGCAGGAGTGGGGATTGCATTTTTATTGGCGGCAGGTAGTGAGGCGCCGTTTATGAAATTTGCTGACGGTGTCGTTCGGAAATTCGGGATGATGAACGTGCTATTAGTCGCAACCGCTTTATCTTGTGCTCGTTGGTTGTTTTACTTTTTTGAGCCTCCGTTAATGGTCGTTTATGCGACAACGATTGTGCAAGGAGCGTCTGTTGGTTTATTTATTCCAGCAGCGTTGCAATACGTTCGCGATGTGACACCTGAACATGTGCGCACAACGGCTGTATCGCTCTATGCTACAGTTGGAAATGGACTTGGAAGCTGGTTTTGCACGTTTGTAGGAGGATATATTTTAGAGCGTTGGACGATCGAGCATGTATATTTATTTTTTGGATTGTTGACGTTTGGAGGAATGGTTATTTTCGCCTGGCAGTCAAAAAGGGCGTTGCATAAAGTATCGGAAATTTGATAAAATTTAGAAAATTGGAGGTAGGGGAGATGAATGCATTATTTTTTGGCGATCGCTTTGCCAGATGAAGTGAAGCGGCGGTTACATGCTTTCATTTCTGAGTGGGAAGCGCCATTTCGTCTGTTCGTTCATGAGGCGGATTATCATATGACGCTCGCGTTTTTAGGGCATGTCACGGAAGTCGAACGAAAACAAATTGCCCAACTAATGCCCGAGGCGGTAAAGAAACATCGAGCTTTTCCATTGCAACTAAGTGAAGTTTATTCATTTGGTTCTCGCGTTTTATGGTATGGGGTGAAAGAGGAACCTCGTTTGTTTTCACTCCGTCAAGACGTGTATGATGTTTGTCAGCGTATTGGCTTTTCGCTAGATAGCCGGCCATTTACGCCTCATATTACACTTGCGAAAAAATGGAGTGGATCACTTCCGCTTTCGCTTGAGCTATATCCACGAAAAATGGATGAGGAGGACATTTCCTTTTTTGTTCGTGATGTTGTATTGTATGAAACGCATATGGATAAAAATCCGAAATATAAGCCGATTATGCGCTTTCCTCTTTCACCATAAATAAGAGGAGGGGAAGAGATGGGGATTACGGTCATTCAAATCGGGGGATTGTATGCATTGT
>NZ_DAITON010000076.1:0-10906 GCF_036834105.1 Anoxybacillus sp.
CACCGCCCTTTCACGGCGGTAACACGGGTTCGAATCCCGTACGGGTCATCTTTTATGGAGGATTAGCTCAGCTGGGAGAGCACTTGCCTTACAAGCAAGGGGTCGGCGGTTCGATCCCGTCATCCTCCACCATATACATCATGTGGCTAGAGTAATTAAAGATTGCGCCGGCTTAGCTCAATTGGTAGAGCAACTGACTTGTAATCAGTAGGTTGCGGGTTCAAGTCCTGCAGCCGGCACCATCTGCGGAGGGGTAGCGAAGTGGCTAAACGCGGCGGACTGTAAATCCGCTCCCTTTGGGTTCGGCGGTTCGAATCCGTCCCCCTCCACCATTGTGATGTTTCATCAATGGGCTATAGCCAAGCGGTAAGGCAACGGACTTTGACTCCGTGATGCGCTGGTTCGAATCCAGCTAGCCCAGCCATGTATATGATGAGCCATTAGCTCAGCAACGAGCAAAACTTCTTCGAATATGTTACAAGTTGTCCCGACGCACTTGACATCTTGGGTGTGCTAGTAGAGGAAGGGACAGGTAAAGCAAAACTGAGTAAGTTTTTTTAACTTATAACGAGCCATTAGCTCAGCAGGTAGAGCATCTGACTTTTAATCAGAGGGTCGGAGGTTCGAGTCCTCCATGGCTCACTTTTTGCGGAAGTAGTTCAGTGGTAGAACACCACCTTGCCAAGGTGGGGGTCGCGGGTTCGAGTCCCGTCTTCCGCTCCATGGGGCCTTAGCTCAGCTGGGAGAGCGCCTGCTTTGCACGCAGGAGGTCATCGGTTCGATCCCGATAGGCTCCATATCGTTGAAACCTTAGGCAAGGCGATGCCTAAGGTTTTTTGTTATTATTCATAGAATAAATATTCAAAAAGTTGTCGAGTTGAGCCAACTATTTCTCCTCATGTACAATAAAATGCAGATGCAACGAGGGGAGGAGAACTAAGATGAACATTTCGATTATTGGTGTCCCGATGGACTTAGGACAAACGCGGCGCGGAGTAGATATGGGACCGAGCGCCATTCGCTATGCGGGTGTTGTTGAACGTTTAGAGCGTTTAAACCATGATATCGAAGATTTGGGAGATATTCAAATTGGTCGTGCGGAGCGCGAACAAGATGTGACTAATCCAAAATTACGAAACTTGAAAGCGGTTGCGGAAGCGAACGAAAAACTGGCTGCTACAGTTGATGAAGTCGTGACGCGAGGCCGTTTTCCGCTTGTGCTTGGCGGCGATCATAGCATTGCGATCGGAACGCTTGCGGGAGTGGCCAAACATTATAAAAATTTAGGTGTCATTTGGTATGATGCACATGGAGATTTAAACACAGAAGAAACATCGCCTTCTGGAAATATTCATGGCATGCCGCTTGCTGCAAGTTTAGGACTTGGTCATCCTGCTTTAACAATGATTGGTGGCTATAGCCCAAAAGTAAAACCAGAACATATTGTAATTATTGGTGCTCGTTCGCTAGATGAAGGGGAAAAACAATTAATTAAAGAAAAAGGAATTAAAATATATACGATGCATGAAGTCGACCGGCTCGGCATGACAAAAGTAATGGAAGAAACGATTGCTTATTTGAAGGAACGAACAGATGGTGTGCATCTTTCCTTAGATTTAGACGGACTTGATCCACATGACGCACCGGGTGTTGGAACGCCGGTAATTGGTGGACTTACGTATCGCGAAAGCCATTTAGCTATGGAAATGTTAGCTGAAGCACAGATCATTACTTCGGCAGAATTTGTTGAAGTCAATCCGATTTTAGATGAACGTAATAAAACAGCAGCAACTGCTGTCGCTTTGATGGGATCATTGTTTGGTGAGAAGCTTGTATGAGAGGGTGGCATGATGTCCCCTCTCTATTTTTTAAAAAATATTTACATACTCATTGCGATTTATGGAACTTTGCTTTATGTTATTCGTATAAAATAGTAGCCCCCGTGCGGAGGTAAATATTGAATGGACATGTTTATTAAGCAACGTATTAAAGCGATAAAAAAAGGAGATCAAAGTGCATTCGCTGATATTGTTGAAATGTACAAAGATAAAATTTATCAACTGTGCTATCGTATGTTAGGGAATCGTCACGAGGCAGAGGATGCTGCCCAAGAGGCGTTCATTCGGGCGTATGTTAATATTCATACATACGATCCGACGATGAAATTTTCATCTTGGCTCTATCGTATTGCGACCAATTTATCCATTGATCGTATTCGCAAAAAAAAGCCGGACGTTTATTTAGACGCAGAGGTATCAGGAACAGACGGGCTAACGATGTACTCTCAACTCGCAGATGAAGGTGCCTCTCCAGAAGATGCGCTTGAGAGTCTAGAATTGCAACAAACGGTTCAAGAAGCGATTTTAAAACTGCCCGAGAAATACCGTACGGTCATCGTTTTAAAATATATTGACGAGTTATCGCTACAAGAAATTAGTGACATTTTAAACTTGCCGATTGGTACAGTGAAAACGCGTATTCATCGTGGCCGCGAGGCATTGCGTAAACATTTAGGCCACTTATGATGAAAAGGAGTGAGACAAATGCCATGCTCTGAAAAAATTGTCCAATGGATGCACGATTACTTTGACGGAGACATTCAAAAAGAGGAAGAACAACAATTGCGCAGCCATATTCAACAATGCGAAGCATGCCGAGAGCATTTTTACGCGTTGAAAAAAACAGTGGCCTTTGTTGAGAACGTTTCACACATGACCCCTTCGGATGATTTTGTGAAAAAAGTGATGTATAATTTACCGCGTGAAAAACGTCGCGTGCGCTGGAAACGATGGTTCACTCATCATCCGTTTTTAACCGCTGCATCGTTGTTTATCTTGTTAAGTACAAGCAGCTTATGGGCAGTTTGGCAAGAAGATAACGAGTTTTCATTTTCGAAACAGGAACATTTAATCGTTCAAAACCACACTGTCATTGTCCCAGAAGGAAAAGTAGTGGAAGGAGATATTGTCGTGCGCAACGGCAATATTAAAATTGAAGGAGAAGTACATGGAAATGTAACCGTCATTAACGGTCATAAATATTTAGCTTCCGCTGGAGAAGTAACTGGACAAATTGAAGAAGTTAATGAAGTATTTGATTGGATTTGGTATAATGTAAAAAGAGTCGGTTACAATATCGCCAAAACATTAACGAAATAGCCATCCATATTGATGGCTTTTTTACATGTGAGAGCAATTAGAATGAGTGAAGGAAGTGTAAGAATGCCATTTGGAGAGCTCCCATCATTTGTGAATTACCTCATTAAATTTGTAGATGTTCTCGTTGTTTGGTTTGTTATTTATAAGTTGATTATGCTTGTGCGTGGAACGAAAGCGGTGCAACTACTTAAAGGAATTATTGTCATTATTCTTGTTCGAATCGTGAGCAGTTTTGTTGGATTAAGCACGTTGCAATGGCTGATGGATCAGGCCATTACATGGGGGTTTTTGGCTATTATTATCATTTTTCAGCCAGAGCTACGTCGTGCGCTGGAGCAACTAGGACGGGGAAAATTGTTTTCACGAAGCACGACGCCCGAAGAAGAAGAGCAAACGCACATCATTGATGCAATTACAAAGGCGACAGAATACATGGCAAAACGACGAATCGGGGCTCTTATTTCCATTGAACGAGAAACAGGAATGGGCGATTATATTGAAACCGGCATTCCACTACAAGCACATGTTTCATCAGAATTGTTAATTAACATTTTTATTCCAAACACGCCACTTCACGATGGCGCTGTCATTATTCAAAAGAATCAAATTGCCGCAGCGTCATGCTACTTGCCGTTATCAGAAAGTCCGTTTATTTCTAAAGAACTTGGCACGCGTCATCGGGCAGCGCTAGGCATTAGCGAAGTGACAGACAGCATTACCGTTGTTGTATCAGAGGAGACAGGAGCGATTTCTGTTACGAAAAACGGGGAGCTTTACCGTGATTTAAAATTAGATGTATTACGAGAATTGTTGACGAAAGAGCTCATTCAACCGAAAGCGACTTCTTCATCTCGTTGGCAGTGGAGGGCGAAAAAAAGTGGATAAATGGATGAATAGCCCATGGTTTATACGTATGTTTTCTTTGCTTTTAGCGCTTATGATTTACGTTTCAGTCAATATTGAAACACAATCTAATAGCACGTCGCGCAACGCAGTGGGGCAGACTGATGTGGAAACGGTGACAGATGTTCCAGTTGTGGCGTATTATGATCAAGAAAACCTTGTTGTTTCTGGTATTCCTCAATCCGTTAATGTGATGCTTGAGGGACCGAAAAGCATCGTCACGCCAACGAGGCTGCAACGAGACTTTGAAGTATATGTGGACTTGTCTAAACTGCCAATAGGTAAGCATATCGTCCCTTTAAAATATCGCAATATTTCCGAAAAATTACGGGTGACGATCGAACCAGCTACCATTACGGTAACGATTGATGAACGTGTGTCAAAAGACTTTTCGGTCGAAGTCGATTTTATTAATAAATCGCAAATGGCAGACGGTTATTCACCGGAGCAGCCAATTGTTAAGCCAAATATTGTGAAAGTGACAGGGGCAAAAACGTTAATTGACAAAGTGGCGCTTGTGAAAGCACGTGTCGACTTAAAAGGAGTCGAAGAAACGATTGAGCGAGAGTCGAAAGTGACGGTGTATGATAAAGAAGGAAATGTGTTACCTCTTGATGTCGAGCCGTCTATCGTTGACATTACTGTGCCAATTAAAAGCCCAAGCAAAACTGTCCCATTAAAAATTGATCGAAAAGGAACGCTACGAGAAGGATTAAGCATTAGTAAAATGGAAGTGATTCCGAGCGAAGTAACGATTTTTGGACAAAAAGCAAAAATTGACGACATCGAATTTATTAGCGGCATTGAAGTCGATTTAAGCAATATTACAAGCAATACAACTTTACAAGTCGATGTACCTGTACCAAAAGGGGTCAAAGCAGTGGACCCAGCGAAAGTTACAATTTTAATTGAAGTGGAACAAGAAAAAGAGAGAACGTTTTACAATGTTCCAATTGAAATCATCGGTCTAAACGATGCGTACAAAGCTGAATTTGTAGATCCTGTTGAACAAAGTATTACGCTAACGGCTTTAGGGGCTCAACGTGTATTGAACGCTATTCAACTAAAGGATATTGAAGTATACTTAAACGTTAGTGAATTAGGTATCGGTGAACATGATGTGCCTATTGAAGTAAACGGACCTCAAAACGTTCGCTGGAAACTACCGCAAAAAGAAGCAACGATTCGTATTACAAGAAATGAGTAATGACAAAAGGAGCGATAGTATGGGTAAGTATTTCGGGACAGACGGTGTTCGAGGAATTGCCAATAGCGAATTAACGCCAGAGCTAGCTTTTAAAATTGGGCGTTTTGGCGGTTACGTATTAACGAAAGATAAAGAACGTCCAAAAGTGTTAATCGGTCGCGACACACGCATTTCTGGTCATATGTTAGAAGGAGCGCTTGTTGCTGGATTGCTTTCTATCGGAGCAGAAGTGATGCGTCTAGGTGTCATTTCAACGTCGGGCGTAGCATATTTAACGAAAGTGCTAGGGGCGCAGGCGGGAGTGATGATCTCCGCCTCGCATAATCCTGTCCAAGACAACGGCATTAAATTTTTCGGGCCGGATGGTTTTAAACTGTCCGACGAACAAGAACAGGAAATTGAAGCGCTTCTTGATAGCGAAGAAGATACATTACCTCGTCCAACAGGAAAAGATTTAGGACAAGTAAATGACTATTTTGAAGGTGGACAAAAGTATTTACAATACTTAAAACAGACAGTGGACGAAGATTTTTCAGGCATTCACGTTGCCCTTGATTGCGCCCACGGTGCGACATCGTCGTTGGCGACGCATTTATTTGCCGATTTAGATGCCGATGTGTCTACGATGGGGGCATCGCCGAATGGATTAAACATTAACGAAGGGGTTGGCTCTACTCATCCAGAGGCGCTAGCAGCGTTTGTGAAGGAAAAGGGAGCCGATGTTGGCTTAGCATTTGATGGAGATGGCGACCGATTAATTGCAGTCGATGAAAATGGCCACATCGTTGATGGGGACCAAATTATGTACATTTGCGCGAAATATTTAAATGAACAAGGGCGCTTAAAACATCAAACGGTCGTCTCGACAGTGATGAGCAACCTCGGTTTTTATAAAGCGCTCGAGGCGCAAGGAATAAAAAGTGTGCAGACAGCTGTAGGGGACCGTTATGTCGTCGAAGAAATGAAAAAGAACGGTTACAATTTAGGTGGAGAACAATCTGGGCATATTATTTTCCTTGATTACAACACGACAGGCGATGGCTTGTTGACGGCATTACAGCTTGTTAACATTATGAAAGTGACGAAAAAGCCACTTTCAGAGCTGGCGGGAGAAATGAAAAAATATCCACAAAAACTCGTGAACGTGAAAGTAACGGATAAACATGAAGCCATTGCAAGCGAAGAAGTACAACGCATCATTCGTGAGGTAGAAGAAGAAATGGCTGGAAACGGTCGCATTCTCGTTCGCCCATCAGGGACGGAGCCGCTCGTTCGCGTGATGGCAGAAGCGCCGACAAATGAGCTTTGTGATCAATACGTAGAACGCATTGCAGCGGTCATTCGTGAGCGTTTTGGCGCACAATAATGGTTTCGGTAAACAATATGCATAAATGGAACGGATTATTCCATTTATGCATATTTTGTTTATACAGGGGTAAGCGATTCACATTGACGTTTGCCTCTTTGTTGTTGTAGAATGTTGTTGTTTGACATCTTACATGAAAGGAGGATAGAAGAAAACAATTGTATAAAAGCGCCTGGACTAAGCTTGGACGGAAAAAAGCTTAGTTGACGAGGAGGAGGTTTATCGAGTGTTCGGCGGATGCCTCCCGGCTGAAGCGATGACAGCCGCAAGTTCTTTCTTAAAACAAAGAGGCGACTCTTTGCACAAAGGAAAGAGCGTTCATCGCAAGCAAGTCAATTATTTAAGGGGCAAGAGCCCCTTCTTGCCCCTAACATGAGGGAGGATTTTTTTATGTGCGGAATCGTTGGTTATATTGGTGAACAACCATCAAAAGAAATTTTATTGTACGGATTAGAAAAGTTAGAGTATCGAGGATATGACTCTGCAGGGATTGCGTTATTAAATGAAAAAGGTGTACACGTATTTAAAGAAAAAGGACGGATTGCCGACTTGCGTGCCGTCGTTGCAGAAGATGTAGATGCACCGCTTGGTATCGGTCATACGCGTTGGGCGACACATGGCGTGCCAAACCGCGTGAATGCTCATCCACATCAAAGTGCATCTGGCCGCTTCACGCTTGTGCATAACGGTGTGATCGAAAACTACGAATTGTTAAAACGCGATTATTTAGCACATGTGACGTTTAAAAGTGATACAGATACAGAAGTTATTGTTCAGTTAATTGAAACGTTTGTAAACGACGGATTGTCGGTGGAAGAAGCGTTCCGTAAGACGCTTTCGTTATTGAAAGGCTCGTATGCGATCGCTTTAATTGATGCAGAAAATGATGGCATCATTTACGCGGCGAAAAACAAAAGCCCGCTTTTAGCTGGATTAGGTGAAGGATTTAACGTCGTCGCAAGCGATGCGCTCGCAATGCTGCAAGTAACAAACCGATACGTCGAGTTAATGGATAAAGAAATCGTCATTGTGACAAAAGAAAGTGTGACGATTAAAATGCTAAATGGTGAAGTAGTGGAGCGCGCGCCATATGTGGCGGAATTGGATGCAAGCGACATTGAAAAAGGAACGTATCCGTACTATATGTTAAAAGAGATTGATGAACAGCCGCTTGTCATTCGCCGTTTAATTGAAAAATATCGCAACGAACAAGGTGAACTGGCGATTGATGAAGACATTGTGCAGGCGATTAATGAAGCGGATCGCTTATATATCGTCGCATGCGGCACGAGCTATCATGCTGGTTTAGTCGGTAAGCAATTGATCGAAAACTGGGCGAAAATCCCTGTTGAAGTGCACATTGCAAGCGAATTTTCATACAACATGCCGCTTTTATCGGAAAAACCGCTCTTTATTTATATTTCACAAAGCGGGGAGACGGCAGATAGCCGCGCGGTGCTCGTGCGCACGAAAGAGCTTGGTTATAAATCATTAACCATTACGAACGTGCCGGGTTCGACATTGTCGCGCGAAGCAGATTATACGCTTCTTCTTCATGCTGGACCAGAAATCGCTGTTGCTTCAACGAAGGCATATACAGCACAAATTGCAGTGCTGGCGATGCTAGCTGCGGTGGCTGCAAAAGCAAAAGGTATCGCGCTAGATGTTGACGTAACAAAGGAACTCGGCATTGTTGCGAATGCGATGGAAACACTTTGTGATGCAAAACATGAAATGGAAAACATCGCACGCGAATATTTAGCGACAACACGCAACTGCTTCTTTATCGGTCGCGCAGTCGACTATTATGTCGTATTAGAAGGTGCGCTAAAGCTTAAAGAAATTTCTTACATTCAAGCAGAAGGTTTTGCAGGCGGGGAATTGAAGCACGGCACAATTGCGTTAATTGAAAAAGGTACACCAGTCATCGCACTTGCGACACAAGAACATGTGAATTTAAGCATTCGTGGGAACGTAAAAGAAGTTGTCGCGCGCGGTGCAAATCCGTGCATCATTTCCATGAAAGGATTAGACATGGAGGACGACCGTTTCGTCATTCCAGCTGTTCATCCAATGCTTGCGCCGCTTGCATCTGTCGTTCCATTGCAGCTCATTGCTTACTATGCAGCATTACATCGCGGTTGCGACGTCGACAAACCACGCAACTTAGCGAAGTCTGTAACGGTGGAATAAAGCTTAAAAACACACGTCATGGATTACGTTGTACGTAATCGGACGTGTGTTTTTTTATATGAATGTATGCTATGCCTTGTTGTTTCGTTTGTTTTTCTGATACAGTTGTACGATTTGTTCTTCCCGTTCGCTAATGATAACTTTTGGAACGGGGGTCGGTTTTTTGTTTTGATCGATGGCGACCATCGTTAAAAAGCATGTCGTTGTTAAGTGATGTTCGCCTGTAAATAAATCTTCTGTTTCGACTTTGACGAATACTTTCATGGATGTGCGTCCGGTCGAGTAGACGAATGCTTCGAGTTTTAAAATATCGTCTACTTTTGCAGAAGAAATAAAGTCAACTTTGTCGATAGAAACGGTAACGACTGCTTTTCGTGCATGGCGCATGGCGGATATTGCCGCAAGTTCTAAAAATGTTCTGATCACTTTTACAGTAAAGAAGAACTGGGATGGTTTGAACTCCCTATTTTTCCTATGCACATCGATCTTAAATGATAAAGTACAATCTTCGATTAAAAAATTAAATTTTTACTTTATATAAAATTAATGTAAAAAAATGTTGACAGTTTTTTTTTTTTTTTAATATTAAGTCAAATCAACCATTCAATTCACTTGGCGACTGACAAGCGTTTAATGTACTAATCTTGAGGGAGGTTGTTATTATTATGTTAAAGAAGAATTTGTTCACATCTCCACTTGCCGCCATTCTAGCTACTTTTGTATTAGGAGGGACTACTGCGGCTGAAACAATAGGAGATTCAACATCTTGGAGTTACTCTAATTACAACAATGGTTCGTACGTACCGAGAACAGGTAGTCTCAAATCGTATTTCGGATACGACGGCTTCTACTACATTAGAACAGAAAGTAAGTTTACTTTAGACTCATATAACGTGAGTCAAATCAAGGAATATAACAACGGTGGAGATAACCCTGGAACAAGTTGTGACAATTCTGCAGCATATTTTACTGTCGATATGACAGCTGTTCCTGATAATTCACTTGATTTAGAGATTAGTGCCTATGTTTCTACTACAAATTTACCCGATCCAAAATTCGATTTTGAGACAGACGGTGGAGTAGATAACCAAGAATCAGAAGTAGTTGCATTAGGAACAGTAGCTCCCCAACAGTATTTCTTTACAACAAACTGGGAAGATTTTAGAGATGGGGATAGTGGGGACAGTGGAGAAATACAATTAAACTTTGCTATGAGTAAAAAAGGTTTTATTGACTACAACAACTGCATAAATGGCGGTGGCTATCGTGCGATTACTTACGGGGACAACCTTGGAAGACCATGATTAAAATTAATGTAATAGTAAATAATTTTAAAAAAGAAATTTTATAGGTATAATTTTAAGGAGGTCATTAAGATGGCTTGGAGCAAAAAAGTTTTGTTAGCAGTAACTGGACTAAGTTGTGCGTTGGTCTTTACTTTTAATGTGGTTCAAATTGGAAATGCAACTTCTAACGAGAATAAAGAATCAGATCTAAATTTTAGTAAACAAAATTTAATAGAACAGTATAAAAGTATTGAGAAAACAGAATTAGGTATAAAAAAATACAAGAGACTTATTACCGAAAAAAATAATGAAATTAAAAACAAAAAAGTTGAAGATATTAATACCACTATCACATTTTCTCGCCCATTAGAACTTAAGGAATTAAAGGAATTTGTAAAGAAACATAGTATCAATCCTCAACAATTTGTAGCACGTGCTGTGAAAGGCGATGAGCGTATAACACTCGCTTTTAAACCACACGTGGATGAAAAACATGTTAATATGGTGAAAAAACAACTTAAAGAGGAATATAATGCGGAGTTTGTTGGTTTTATTGATATGTACGGTTTTGTGGATCATGAATATTTAACCGCAATTGAAAATGACGAAGTTACTTTCCTTGCTGATACAACAGGAGATAAATATTTCTTGAAGTACGAAAAAGATAATGGTTTTGCTCATGCACTTTCTTGGTTATTAGAAGATGTTAAGAAAGAAAAAGAAGAAAAAATAAATAATTAACTGTAGATGAGTATTTTTCATTACATTAATTTCCATCCCTAAAAGACAAACA
>NZ_DAITON010000077.1:0-10756 GCF_036834105.1 Anoxybacillus sp.
ATCGAACTGGAAATTCGATTTAAAAATCTTTCTAAACATACTATACGAGGAGGATTTTGAATGGAAAATAATAAAAAACAAGATTGGTGGCTAATAGCCATCGTTGGATTGGCTTCATGTTTATATTTTTATAACATCGGAAACGCTGGCTCAAATGAGTATTATACAGCCGCAGCGAAAAGTATGACGACAAGTTGGAAGGCATTTTTCTTCGCTTCCCTTGACCCAGCTGGATTTATTACAGTTGACAAACCACCAGTGGCACTATGGTTTCAAGCTTTGAGTGTTGCATTGTTCGGAGTAAGTGATTGGAGCGTGCTACTTCCGGAAGCGCTTGCCGGTGTGATATCTACGATGCTACTCTACTTTATCGTTCAACCATTTTTCGGTCGCGTCACGGCGCGGTGGGCGAGTTTTATTTTTGCGTGCACACCTATTTTTGTTGCGGTTACGCGCACAAACAATTTAGATACGATTTTGATTTGCACATTGTTAGCTGCCACGTGGGCGTTGATGAAGTCCGTTCATACGGAAAAAGGTGTATGGCTTTTTATCAGCTTTTCATTAGTTGGAATCGGCTTCAATATGAAAATGATGCAGGCATATATGGTTCTTCCGGCATTTTACATATTTTACTGGTTAGCAAAAAATAAAGGTTGGAAACAAAAACTAAAACAGTTAGCGATGGCAACGATTGTGCTTCTTATAACGTCGCTATCATACGCTTTGATTGCTGATCTGATGCCGAAAGAAAATCGCCCGTATATTGGAAGTAGCCAAACAAACTCTGTGCTGGAGTTAGCACTTGGCTATAACGGCATCGGTCGGCTTACTGGTAGCGCAGGTCCAGGTGGGAATCGTATGATGGACGGTCAAGATAGGACAGGAGGGGAAATGCCGCAACCTCCAAATGGAGCGCCAAACATAGAACAACTACCGAATGGCGCACAAAGTACAGGGCAACAGTCAAATACAAACAACCCTCCACCGCAAATGCCGGAATGGAAAGACACCGGTGGTATAGGCATCGGAGAGACAGGTAATCCCGGAGTGTTTCGTCTGTTTAACCAACAGCTTTCTGGGCAAATTAGTTGGTTATTACCATTTGTTCTTTTTAGCACAATTGCGGTTGTTTTATCGATTCGCAACGAGCGAAGATTCGCCCTTTCCCATAAAGTGGCGGTATTTTGGTTGGCATGGCTCGCTCCGATGATGGTGTTTTTCAGTATTGCCGGCTTTTTTCATCGTTATTATTTAAGTATGATGGCGCCAGCAATTGCAACGCTCGTGGCGATTGGTAGCTCGCTACTATGGGAGTTTTACAAAGAAGGAAAACAGCAATGGCTGCTTCCAGTCGCATTTTTAGCGACATTTTTATTAGAAGTGTATATTCTTTATCAAAATAAAGCGTCAATTTCGACCGTCTGGATTTTGTTTGTCGGTTTATTAGGGTTTGCTTCGTTTGTTTTGCTTTTTGCATTTCGGAAAAATATACAAATCGCCTATTATGTGAAAGTGGCAAGTTTGTTTGGACTTCTTCTTATGCCGTTTTATTGGGCGCTCACACCGATCTTGTACGGTGGCAATAGTATGATTCCTGCAGCCGGTTCCCAACTTACTCAAAATAGTTTGCAAGACGGCCGGGCGATAGGAAAAGAGGGAAGGGATGAAGCAAATGAAAAACTCATTCAATATTTAGAAAAAAATTATGATGGAGAAACTTATTTAGTAGCGACATTCCGTGCAACAGAAGCAGCACAAATCATGTTAAAAACCGATCAAGCGGTCATGGCAATGGGAGGATTTTCTGGAAACGACCCAGTGTTAACAATCGAAAAGCTAGAGACCTTAGTCAAAAACGGGGAAGTGAAGTATTTCCTTATTTCTGGGTTCGGCGGCGACCAAAGCAATAACGACATCGTGCAGTGGATTCAAAACAACTGCAAAGAAGTACCGCAAACCGAATGGAAACAATCTATTGACACACAACCATCGTTCGGCAGAGAAGGGGAAGGAAAGCTATACAAATATGAAGGATAGGAGGAGAGGAACATGGTAAAATACTCGGTCGTGATTCCCGTTTATAACGAAGCGCTTGTGATTCGTGAAACGTATAAGCGTCTAAAAAGGGTAATGGAGCAAACAGATGGATCGTACGAGTTATTGTTTGTGAATGATGGAAGTAAAGATGAAACACTGGATATTTTGAGAGAGCTTGCGGTTAGAGATGATACAGTGAAATATTTGGACTTTTCCCGTAACTTCGGTCATCAAATCGCGATTACGGCAGGAATGGACTATGCTGTCGGAAAAGCAATAATTATCATTGATGCGGACTTGCAAGATCCCCCAGAACTCATTTTGGATATGATTGAAAAGTGGAAAGAGGGGTATGATGTTGTTTATGCAAAGCGAATTAAACGAAAAGGAGAAACGTTCTTTAAAAAAGCAACTGCGTACGCTTTTTACCGGTTATTGCGGGCGGCGACGGAAATTGACATTCCGCTTGATACAGGCGATTTTCGCTTAATTGACCGAAAAGTGCGCGACCAGTTAGTAGGAATGAGGGAGCGGAGTCGATTTGTGCGTGGGCTTGTCAGTTGGGTTGGCTTTAAGCAAACAGCCATTGAATATGAGCGGGACGAACGGTTTGCAGGGGAAACGAAATACCCACTCAAAAAAATGATTCAGTTTTCGCTTGACGGCATTACCTCTTTTTCATATAAGCCGTTAAAACTAGCCAGTTTATTAGGCTTTTTGCTTTCGGTTGTTAGCGTTGGATGGATGGCGGTTGTGTTATATTTAAAACTATTTACAGATGCTACGGTGACCGGTTGGTCGTCGCTTGTCATGACGGTTCTCTTTTTTAACGGTGTCGTCCTAATGATGCTTGGCGTGATCGGGGAATATATCGGCCGCATTTACGATGAAGTGAAACAGCGCCCACTCTATATTTTAAAAGAAGGTTGGGGCGTTGGTTATGAGAGGAAAAAGGTGCCGCATTATGTGGAGTGAAAAAGCGACGTTTATTCGTTTCGCTGTTGTTGGGATAGGAAATACAATCGTTGACTTCGGTGTGTTTTTCTTGCTTATATCAATGGGAGTATCGTATATGTTTGCGCAATTATGTTCGTATAGTGCAGGAGTCATGAATAGCTACGTATGGAATCGAAAGTGGACGTTTCGTGTGTTAGAAAAAGCATCGGTACAGCAATTTTTTCAATTTGTCATTGTCAACATCATATCGCTAAGTGCAACAGTAATGTTGCTAAAATTGTTACAGTTAACAGCCATATCTTTATTTGTCAGTAAAGCGATAGCGACAATTGTAGGGATGGCAATTAATTTTATCGGAAACCGTTTTTGGGTGTTTTCATCTGGACAGGAAAAAGAGGGAAGTAAGAAGAGTTGATTTTGAAACGAATTAACCTTGTCGTAAGCCAATCGGATTGAAAAAAGGAGGAAAGCGTTGTAAACTTAAAGTGGATATTAAAGCAAGCGCTTTCCTCTAAGATATTTTGTACTGAAAGATTGGTGTGGGGTATGAAAGTAACAATCTACGATGTTGCTAAAGCGGCGGGTGTATCTATCTCGACTGTGTCAAGAGTAGTCAATAATACAGGTCGCATTAGTGAAAAAACGAGAAAAAAAGTATTAAAAGTAATGGAAGCTTTACATTACCAACCTAGCATGGTGGCTTCTGCTTTGACAGGGAAGTGTACACGCACAATCGGGCTTATTATTCCGGATGTTGCAAATCCTTTTTTTGCAGAAATTTCTAGGAAAGTAGAGGATCGAGGAAGAGAATTAGGATTTAATGTGTTAATGTGCAATACGGACAACAATCCAGAAACGGAAGAGATGTATCTTTCTCTATTGAAACAGAAAAGTGTTGATGGGATTATTATTGGAACGACCACAAAAAATTATACGGTCTTAAATGATTTGCTACAAGCTCAATTTCCAATTGCATTTATTGCACAAGATATTCCTGAGCTTGCCATTGATGTTGTGAAGGTAGATGATTTTTTAGGAGGGTATCAGGCTGTCTCCCATTTAGTGTCATTAGGACATAAAAAAATCGCCATTATGTTAGGAAATCTAAACAGGACAAGCGATAAAGATAGACTTTATGCCTATCGGCAAGTACTTCAAGAGAGCGGTTTGGAATATGACGAAAAGTTGGTCGTGTATACAGATTATTCAATGGAGGCTGGTAGGCGAGCGGCACTCGAATTGCTTACATCATCACAAAAGCCGACAGCTATTTTCGCCTGTTTCGACTCGCTTGCAGTGGGAATTTATCAAGCAGCAAAAGAACTGGGAATTTCAATTCCGGAGGATTTATCGGTTGTTGGTTTTGACAATACAATATTGTCTACCATTGTTGATCCCCCACTAACCACAGTCGCACAACCAATCGACGAAATGGGGCGTCAAGTCGTTGACCTTATCGTTAAGGCGATTGAAGGAGAAAAACATATAAAGCAACGAATTGTTTTGCCGCCAGAACTAATGATTCGTCGATCCACAAAACGCTTGCAGAGCCGTTAGTCAGTGGCTCTTTTTTCTTTTTAGTTCAAATTTTTTATAAATTCAGAAAAAAACAGTTGCTAAAATGAAGTGGGAAGGATAAAATAAAAACCAAAAGAGAAAGCGCTTGCTCAAAAAAGTGAATAAAGATGATTTTTATTAATATTTAGTCACGAAGTGTTTTTTCCCTATTAAACAAATAAATATAGACAGATCATCGTATTAAGTTGTGTTCACCTCTTATGAGAAAGCGCTTGCTCTTACAATCGAAAAATTGGGGAGGAGAGAAAAAATGTCATTTGTGAAAGTAGGAATTTTAGGAGCGGGTGGAATTGCTAAAGTCCATACGTCAGTTTTAAAGAAAGATAAGCGGATAGAAATTGTTGGTGTTGCAGATATTGCGGAAGACAAGGCAATTACTCTAGCAAGTGAAATTGGGAATGCTAAGGCTGTTCAAACTCTCGAAGATTTATTTGAACTAGGAGTCGATGCTGTATATATAACAACCCCTAACACATTGCATGTCGAACCAGTGTTGAAATGCCTTGAGAACAATGTTCACGTATTTTCAGAGAAACCGATGGCTACCTCGTTAGAAGGGGCGGAGCAAATTCGAAAAGCAGCAGAAAAATCAAAAGCCGTATACAATTTAGGGATGAATCGCCGCTATGCGTCCGTATACAAGAAAGTCAAAGAACTCATTGCTTCCGGTGAAGTCACACCATATTTAGCGAATATCAAAATGAACCGTGGTGAACTTTTAAACCCTGCTTGGACAGCTGATCCAAAAGTGACGGGTGGATTTCTTTATGAAACCCCTTTCCATCTGATAGATATGTGCCGCTATTTATTCGGAGAAGTGCAGACCGTTTATTGTAAAGGGCGACAAAATATTTCTGATGCGGAAATTGATACATTTGCGATCATGATGACGTTTGAATCAGGAACGATTGCTAATTTTGTTACTTATGCACATGCTGGATGGAGTTTCCCGTTTGAGAGTTTAGAGGTTTATGGAAAATATTGTACAGTTGCGACGCAAGAACTAGAAAAGGTGATGTATGCACCAGGATTAAAGCAACCAGCTCAAATTAGCGATTTTTATCAATTATCCATCGAAGAAAAATGGGGATATGCGGAGGAGGATCGGCTCTTTATAGACGCCATTGTTCATGGAACGAAACCACCAGTCACAGCGGAAGACGGATATCGCTCCATTCAATTATTAGAGGCCATTTATGAAAGCGCTAAAATTGGTAAAATGATTGATTTCCGTCAAACAGCACCATCACAATAAAACAGAGTAGGTGACAAATATGAGCAAAAAACAAGTTCGAATTGGGATGGTTGGATATAAATTTATGGGAAAAGCCCATAGCCACGCGTTTCGCGATATTCCGTTTTTCTTCGATACAGATGTTATCCCTGTTTTGCAAGCCATCGCTGGACGTGATGAGCAAGGGGTGAAACAGGCCGCTGAAAAAATGGGGTGGGCGTCGTACGAAACGGATTGGCGCCGTCTTATTGAGCGTGACGATATTGATGTCATTGACATTGTTACCCCGAATAATACACACGCCGAGATCGCCATTGCCGCAGCGAAAGCAGGAAAACATATTATTTGTGAGAAGCCGCTAGCGCTAACATTAGAACAATCGTTAGAAATGCTTGAAGTGGTGAAAAAAGCCGGTGTCGTCCATATGATTTGCCACAATTATCGGTTTGCTCCGGCTGTCCAATTTGCCAAACAATTGATCGAACAAGGTCGATTGGGGAAAATTTATCATATTCGCGCAACATTTCTACAAGATTGGTTGATGGATCCTAATTTTCCGTTAATATGGCGCTTAAAAAAAGAAGTGTCTGGGTCGGGTACGCATGGCGATCTTGGTGCACACATTATTGATTTGGCACGCTTCTTAGTTGGAGAATTTAGCGAAGTAGTCGGAATGACGGAAACATTCATTAAAAAACGGCCATTAGGTGATATGGATATCCATTTAAAAGGTCGTATTAAAAGCAACAAATGGGGAGAAGTCGATGTGGATGATGCTTCGGCATTTTTAGCTCGCTTCGAAAATGGGGCGTTAGGTGTTTTTGAAGTGACTCGCTTTAGCAGAGGAAACCGTGCCGGAAATCGATTTGAAATTAACGGGGAAAGAGGCTCGATTCGTTGGGATATGGAAAATATGAACAATTTGCAAGTGTATTTGGAAGATGACGAACGAGGTCTTCAAGGATTTCGAAAGATCAATTGTACCGAAGTGGAACATCCATATGCGGCTGCTTATTGGCCAGCAGGTCACATTATTGGCTATGAACATACTTTTATCAATTTATTAGTTGAAACGATGAATGGAATTGCAAACGGATACAGTCCAGCGCCGAATTTCGAAGACGGCGTTCGCAATCAGGCTGTCTTAGAGGCGGTCGAACGTTCTGCACAAACAGGAACTTGGGTAAAAATATCTGAGTTATTAAAATAATACAAATTATAAGTAGATTAAATGAGAGAAAGCACTAAAATCCCTAGCTTCTTCTCTTTCTATGACAGACAAAAGAAAGCGATTACAATTTTTAGAAAGGTTGTGTTGTTTTATGACGATTCGTTGTGCGGTACTTGGTTTAGGTCGGTTAGGTCATCATCACGCCAAAAATTTAGCAACCTACCAAATTGCTGGAGCGCAATTAGTGAGTGTTGTTGATCCACAAGAAGGACGTGCTGAACAATTTGCTAAAGAATTTGGCGTTGACCATTGGACAAAAAACCCAGACGAAGTGTTTGAAAATCCTCACATCGACGCAGTTGTCATTGTGACTCCTACAAGCACCCATGCCGATATGATTAAAAGGGCTGCAAAAAATGGAAAAGCTATTTTTGTTGAAAAACCGTTAACGCAAAATTTAGAAGAAGCTGATGAAATTATTCAAATCATTAAAGAAATCGGCGTCATTTGCCAAGTTGGATTTATGAGAAGATTTGATCCTGCCTATGCAGAAGCGAAGCGAAGAATCGAAGCGGGGGACATTGGAAAGCCGATCTATTTTAAAGGGATTACTCGTGATGCCGGTTCGCCGCCTGCCGAGTTTATTAAACATAGTGGTCGCATGTTTTTAGACGTTTCGATTCACGATTATGATATTGCAAGATATTTGATGGGAGCTGAAATTACATCTGTGGCTGCACATGGAAGGGTATTGATGCATCCGTTTATGGAAGAGTTTAAAGATGTTGATCAGGCGATTACGTACGTACATTTTGATTCTGGTGCAGCAGGTGATATTGAAGCAAGCCGCAATTCGCCTTACGGTCACGATATTCGAACTGAAATTATAGGCACGGAGGGATCATTGTTCATTGGAACGTTGCGGAACCAAAACGTTACGTTATTGAATGCAAAAGGCAGCACGTATGAGATCATCCCAGATTTCCAAACGCGCTTTAATGACGCGTACCGCTTAGAACTTGTTCATTTTGTGGAATGTGTTCGCAATAAACAAACTCCAAAAGTGACCGAAATCGATGGCAAAGTGAACTTGGAAATTGCGATTGCGGCAACAGAAGCATTTGATACTGGGAAAACGGTGCATATAAAGGGGGGATGCTTGGAAAAAAGCTGCTAGACTTTTGTGTGTTTTGTTGTGTCTTATTGGGGGTTTAACTATTTTCATAATTAAACAAAGGGGGCATAAATCCGATGATATTTTCGAGAAAATGGATTTTAATGGTCGTTTTGTTATTATTCACGATGTTTATCGCTGTTGGTTGTAGTGAAAAACAACAAACGTCTGAACAAACACCGAAACAATCAGGAGGGGAGGGGAAAATTGTAATTGGTGCGGCGTTGCCAGACTTTGATGACAAGTGGCTAAGCTATTTGCAAGACGGGATGAAAGAATACGCTAAAACACAATCGGACGTGGAAGTTATTTATGTCGATGCAATGAATGATGCAAATAAACAGTTATCCCAAGTCGAGAATTTTGTTCAACAAAAAGTCAACGCAATTGTGTTAATACCAGTCGATACTGTTTCAGCACCAGAAATGATTGATAAAGCGAATCAAGCTAATATCCCGATCGTGGTAGTTAATCGTATTTTTGATGGTGTGGAGAAGGCAACTGCTTATGTGGGCTCTGAATCGATTAAGTCAGGAATCATGCAAATGGAAGAAGTGGCTAAGATACTGGAAGGGAAGGGAAACATCGCCATTATGAACGGGCAAATGGGGCATGAAGCGCAAATTAAAAGAACGGAGGGAAATAAGGAAGTAATCCAAAAACATCCAGATATGAAGATCGTACTAGAGGGAACAGCGGAATGGGATCGTGCGAAAGGGATGGCTTTAATGGAAAACTGGATCAATTCCGGAAAAGAAATCGATGCGGTCGTTGCTAACAACGATGAGATGGCGATTGGAGCAATTATGGCATTGGAAGCTGCAGGAAAGTTAAACGATGTGGTTGTTGCTGGTATTGATGCAACTCCTGATGCTTTAGAATATGTAAAATCAGGAAAATTGAAAGTGACTGTTTACCAAAACGCCAAAGGACAAGGTCAAGGTGGATTGGAAACAGCAATTAAAGCAGCAAAAGGGGAACAAGTCGAAAAGTTCAATTGGATTCCATATGAACTTGTGACGAAAGATAATGTGGAAGAGTACATTAAAAAATGGCAGTAGTATTTTGTAACCGTTATCACCTATCTAAGGGGAGAGGACGCTACGACGGTTAGTGTCCTTTCCTTAAAAACGGCAATCTTAGTGAAAACGAGGGAATGCATATGAATAAAGATTATGTGTTAGAAATGATAGACATTACAAAAGAATTCCCAGGAGTCAAAGCGTTAGACAGTGTACAGCTGAAAGTGAAAAAAGGAACAGTCCATGCGCTTATGGGAGAGAACGGGGCCGGGAAATCGACGTTAATGAAAATATTAATCGGGATTTATACGCCTGATAACGGAAAAGTTATATTTGATGGTGAGGAGTTGAAATTTTCTAATATTAAAAATGCCCTAGATAAAGGGATTTCAATGATTCATCAAGAACTCAGTCCGATACCAAATATGACGGTAGCGGAAAATATTTTTCTAGGAAGGGAGCCTAGTTATAAATTTACAGGGTGGGTGAAGAAGAAAGAGCTTGAAGAAAAAACAAGGAAATTATTTGAGAAGCTTGAGATTGACATCGATCCAAATGTAAAAATGTCTGAGTTAAGCATCGCTAATACACAAATGGTTGAAATTGCAAAAGCTATTTCCTATAACTCCAAACTCATCATTATGGATGAGCCGACGTCTGCCATTACAGAAAAGGAAGTACATCATCTATTTAAAATCATTCGTTCATTGAAACAAGAAGGCGTATCCATCATTTATATTACTCACAAAATGGATGAATTAGCGCAAATTACGGATGAGGTCACAGTATTGCGGGATGGAAAATATATCGGAACGAAGTCTAGTGATCAAATCACAAAAGATGAATTGATTGAAATGATGGTCGGAAGGGAATTAAATCAAGTTTTTCATAAGCAACGAGTCGAAATCAAAGAAGTGGCGTTGTCTGTGAAAAATTTATGTAAAAAAGGGAAGTTCGAAAATATTAGTTTTGAAGTAAGAAAAGGAGAAATCGTCGGTTTTGCTGGTCTAATGGGTTCAGGGAGGACAGAAGTATTAGAGAGCGTGTTTGGAATTACTCCTCCCGATTCAGGAGAAATCTATATTCATGGTGAAAAAGTAAATATTCGCTCGCCGCGTGATGCTATTCGATATGGTATGGGATTGTTGACAGAGGATCGAAAGTTAACAGGCTTATTCTTGCCACTTTCCGTACAAGACAACATCATTACCGTAACAATCGAACAGTATGCAAAAGCCGGGTTTTTGAATGAAAAGAAAATTCGAGAGGATTGCCAACGTCTTTCTGATCAATTAGCAATAAAAACACCAAATCTTCAGCAACTCGTGAAATATTTGAGTGGGGGAAACCAACAAAAAGCGTTAATTGCAAGATGGTTGCTTCAAGACCCTGATATTTTGTTTTTAGATGAACCGACGCGAGGAATTGATGTTGGGGCTAAATCCGAAATTTATAATTTAATTTTTGATTTAGCTAAAAAAGGAAAAGCAGTTGTAGTTGTTTCTTCAGAACTACCAGAAATTCTAGGCTTAAGTGATCGCATCATTGTCATGCATGACGGAAAGAAAACAGGGGAATTA
>NZ_DAITON010000078.1:0-10716 GCF_036834105.1 Anoxybacillus sp.
TGTTTGTCTTTTAGGGATGGAAATTAATGTAATGAAAAATGCTCATCTACAGTTTATTAATTAGCTCGTCTGCTTTTTCGGGCTCAACTCCTTTTTCAACTTGCTTTTGTTTAATAAGTTCATAATCTTCTTGACTATACCGTAACATGTTTTGTTGTTCTACTGATTTGGTTTCAACCACATCTGCTTTGACTATATTGACATTTGCAAACCCTAATACGAGAACACTACCTAATGATAGAAGTTGGATTAACTTTTTCATAAAAATCCCTCCCTACTTTAACTGTAATTAAACAAAATAAAGAGTTTTATGCATTTGAATCATGATCACGATGTTAAAATTTTCCTTAGTCAATTTAAAGTAAACTTATACATGTTAAGATGGAAGAGCAAGAAAATTTCTCAACTTTTCTCCTTATTCGATCCCTTAAATAAATTTTTAATAAGAAATAGGAATAATGTTACAAAAAATAAAATTCCTAATATTGACGCTAGTTGGAAAATGAAATCCCCCATTTTATTACCTCCTCTTGTTATGATGAGAAATTATATACAAGTAAATTATAGTATATATTCAAAAAAAATTCAATGAGGACGTTCATTGGGCATTTTCATTCGCATTGTTGTCGATGTTATTTTGCCGTTGTTTTTATTGATTGGCGCAGGGGCTTATTTGCATCGGTTGTTTCATTTTGATATGAATACGTTGTCGAAAATGACGACGTATTTTTTGCTTCCAGCTGTTGGGTTTGTGAACGTGTATAAAAGCGATATGAAAAGCGAGGTGTTGTTTCACGTTCTTTTCTTTCTTGTTTTACAAAATGGCACGCTCATTGCGCTTAGCGCTGTCATGGCGAAATGGCTAAAGCTTGACCGTAGCCTAGGAGCAACATTTCAAAACACAATCGTGCTTAATAACTCCGGCAATTTCGGCATCCCGGTTAGCCAGCTCGTATTTCGCCATGAACCGTTAGGGATGTCGATTCAAATTGTTGTAACGATTTTCCAAAACTTTTTAACGAACACATACGGCGTGTTTCAATTTATTTCGGCGAGTGAAAATAGGCAGAAAATAACACGTGACATGTTAAAAAATCCGATTATTTATGCACTCGTTCTCGCTGTTATTTGGAAGTTTTTCGATATTTCCGTTCCAGCATTTATTTGGCGCCCCCTTGAACATGTAGCTGATGCTTTTTTAACAATTGCCTTGGTGACGCTAGGTGCTCAACTTGCATATATGGATGTGAAACGTATTCCGCGTCTTATGTTTATAACGATTTGTAGTCGCCTAATCTTATCGCCCTTCATTGCTTTTTTGATCATTTTACTTTTACATATGGAAGGAATTACAGCTCAAGCGTTGCTTATTGCTAGTGCATATCCTTGCTCGCGAAATACAGCATTGTATGCATTAGAATACAATCATCATCCAGCATACGCCGCTCAAGCCGTATTTTTATCTACCTTGCTTAGTCCATTGACGGTAGCAAGTGTGATCGGCTTTGCACATTTGTATTTTTGATTATGTGCATGTGCCAAAGGAGTCTCCAGCGATATGTGCTCCTTTGGCATGCGTTGGCGTTCTTTCATTTGTATTTATTTCTGTTTAATTGGAATCCATAGTTCATTTTCCGGATGATGCTTTGGCGGATAATAGCATTCAATTAAAGGGACATGGGCAAGTTCATAACGAGAAGCAGGAAGCCATTCGGAATGTAGTCGTTTCCATGCTTCATCTACATTGGGGATGACCGCCCATGTGTCGTGTGTAATTGTTATACGTTGCATATCGTTCGGAACTTCTTTATCGTAACGTATGCCCATAAAATAAGTAAATTTCTCATCTGTTATCGCCGATGTTGTTCCGCAAACACCTAACAATCCTTCAAGTTTACATTTTGGTTGTTCCCATGATAAATCGATCAACTTTTGCATCAATCCATCTTTGTTGGCATATTCCCAAAGCGATGGGATGATTTGAAATGCTTCGTTTGTTTTTACTTCATATCCCTTCCCTACAATAGTTAGCTCAAAATCGATGGTCTCCAGTTTATACTCCATAGTAGCATCTCCTTTTATTTGTATCGTTTCCAATGATTTATATTCGTTTCTTTCCCATATTAACATAAAAGTCCAGCGTACGTTACAAATTTATTAAGGAGAGATGGATTGTAACATTATATTTTTCTGAATATTAATAAAAATGTTTATTTAGCTAACTTTATGTGTTATATTGATGTTATAAAATATAACACAAGGAGGACTGAATATGTTTTTGCTGAGAAAAAGATTAGAAGCAGAAGAGATGAAAGAAACGAAGCAGAGCGTGGCGATCAATCAAATTGAAGTAGCGGCTGATCAGCTAAAGGCAGTTGTTGAGCAAATGAAATTAGCCGCTTCTTCGCTAGATGAAACATCAAGCGCAACGCAACAGAGCACAGTCCAATTAATTGACCGCTTGGAAAAAACGGTAATTTATACAGCTCAAGTAGAAGAGAAGATGAAAATGATTGAACGATCGGCATTAAAAATTTCAGACGTTTCTCAGCGCATTCATGCAGACAGTGAAGCATCTTATAACGAACTGATCCGCTCGCTACACTCTTTAAAAAACCTTCAACGTGAAATGGATGATTTGCGAACAGGTCATTATGCGCTTCTTCGTCAAATGGAGTTGTTAGTAGAGCGTTCGCAAGAAATTCATCACATTCTTTCGACGATCGCTTCTATCTCGCAGCGAACGAGTATTTTAGCGCTCAATGCGAACATTGAATCCGCGCGTGCGGGGGAACATGGGAAAGGGTTTTCGGTCGTTGCAAACGAAGTTGGGAAATTAGCTAACCAAACGTCAGCTGCCGTAGAGCAAACGCGAGACATTTTATCATCTATTCAATCTGAGATCGCCTCCACCATGCATATGGTCAAGTCAGAGACAGAGCAAATTGACAACGGATCAAATGAAATGAATCACATTTTCTCTGTCTTGTCTGATTTTAAAGAAAGACTTCATCATATGACAGCAATGGCACACGATTCGTCGCAATCGGTCGACGAACAGACAGCGAGTGTGCAAGAAATTTCGGCTTTGCTTGAATATATTTCTTCGATGGTGCAAGAAAATAAAAATCATGCCTATGAAGTCGCAAAACATATGGATGTACAACATGAAAATGTGAAACAGGTGCTACAAGTGAACGAAGCGATTGAAAAAACATCGAACGAGTTGCAAACAATTATAAAAAACGATGAACGTGTAACGGCAACTTTCGTTGATCTACATGTGATTGAACAAATGAAAGAAAAGCTTACATTGTTTTTACGCTCTTATCCGCTTGCTCGTTTACAAACAAGTGAACATGAGGCATACTTAAATGAATTTTTAAACATAAATGAAAATGTAGAAGCTGTTTGGTCGAATCGGATGGACGGTACGTTCATTTATTCGAATCCTCCTGCGGGACTTGTAAATGCCAAAGCTCGTCCGTGGTTTGTTGAAGCTGCAAAAGGGAATATATACGTTTCTTCGGTGTATACATCTGCGTTAACGAAGCGTCCGTGTTTAACCATTTCAGCGCCGATCGTTCAAGACGGGCATGTCGTTGGCGTTGTTGGCATTGATTTATCTGTATAAGGACAGTAAGCCGGCGTGGTATAGGCTGGCTTACTGATATCGATCTAACATCGCGAAAAATTGTTTCACGAATTGATAAAATACATGAACAGATGGTGGGAGATCACACTTAGGTAAAATGATCCCGACATTGCGTCGGACGAGTGGGAGGTCAATTGGCACTTTCACCGTATAGCGCGGGGTTGTTTCGTAAAACGTGCTTTCTGGTAATAAAGTGACACCGATACCGGCCGAAACGAGTCCTTTGATCGCGTCCAAATCTTCTCCCTCCGACGAAATGATTGGAGAAAAGCCGGCTTGTTTACAAGCATCTTCGACTATTTTGCGCAAAATAAATCCTTGAGGAAACATGACAAATGGTTCGTGTCGCAATTCACTTAGCGCGATGCTTCGTTTTTGGTTAAGTGGATGATCTGTCGGAATGAGCGCAGCGAATGACTCCGTAAATAAAATATCTCCTTGAACGCCTTTTTCTTCTGTTGGAACGGGGCCTAAAAAAGCTAAATCAATTTCTCGTTTTTTTACTGCCTCAATTAAAAATTTATATGACCCTTGACGTAAGTGAAAAGAAATGTGTGGATGTTGTTGTTTAAATGACGAAATAACCATCGGCATCGTATAGCTCGCTAGACTTGTTGGAAAACCAATTTTAATTGTTCCGCGTTCCGGATCTAAATACTCTTCAATTTGTTGTTTCGCATAATCAATCGCTTTTAATGCTAACTCAATATGTTGTAAAAAGTGACGACCAATCGGAGTTAGTTTCACATTCCTCCCTTCTCGTTCAAATAGCTTCACTCCGAGTTCATCCTCTAAATTGGCGATTTGGCGGCTGACCGCGGACTGGGCGACATGCAATGCTTCAGCAGCTTCCGACACATGTTCCCTTTTAGCCACTTCTGTAAAATAAATCAATTGCCTTAATTCCATTTCCCCCGCCTCTTTCTATCGTTCTCAAAATGAGATAAATGTTATCTAAATTATATATTGTTTATATCATTATTGAAACCTACAATTATACATAACATACACGACGACGGAATGGGGGATTGAAATGAGAGGATTACCGAAAGCTCAAGGATTGTACTGTCCGCAATTTGAGCATGATGCATGTGGAATTGGATTGTATGCCCACTTAAAAGGAGAAGCATCCCATCATATTGTTCAACAAGGCCTTCATATGTTGCGGCAATTGGAACATCGCGGAGGGCAAGGGAGCGATCCGCAAACGGGTGATGGTGCGGGAATCATGGTACAAATTCCGGACGATTATTTTCGTTCCGTTTGTCCATTTTCACTTCCGACTAAAGGGCGTTATGGGGTCGGAATGATTTTCTTTTTTGAACATGATGAACAAACAAGAACGATGTTCGAACGCCAAATAGATGAAATCGTTCGTGAAGAAGAGCAAACGGTGCTCGGATGGCGTGACGTGCCTGTTTGTGTCGAAAAACTCGGAATATTAGCAAAACAAAGCCGTCCGTATATTCGGCAGCTTTTTATCGCAGCGAGCGATGATATCGTTGATGACCAACAGTTTGAACGGAAGTTATACGTCATTCGAAAACGGGCGGAAAAGTTCGTGCAAAACAATGAATATTATTTTGCGAGTCTATCTAGTCGCACGATTGTTTACAAAGGGTTGGTGACCCCAGAGCAATTGGATGCTTTTTACATGGACTTACAAGATGAACGATTTCGTTCGGCGTTTGCGCTCGTTCATTCGCGCTTTAGCACAAATACGTTTCCGAGTTGGGAGCGAGCGCATCCGAATCGTTATTTAATTCATAACGGGGAGATTAATACGTTGCGCGGAAATATTCATTGGATGATGGCGCGTGAGAAGCAGTTTTCCTCCCCGTTGTTTGGAGAAGATTTACAAAAAGTACTCCCGATTTTAGATACGAACGGAAGCGACTCTTCCATGCTCGATAACGCGTTTGAGTTTTTCGTTTTAGCCGGAAAGTCGCTTGCTGAAACAGCGATGATGTTGATCCCAGAACCGTGGTATTGGGATAAAGAGATGGATGAACATAAAAAGGCGTTTTATGAATATCACAGCTGTCTGATGGAGCCGTGGGACGGTCCAACAGCAATCGTATTCACAAATGGCAAGCAAATTGGCGGTATTCTTGACCGCAACGGTCTTCGTCCAGCTCGTTACTATGTCACAAAAGATGACTATATTATTTTTTCATCGGAAGTCGGAGTTGTTGATGTAGCTCCGGAACAAATTTTATATAAAGAGCGATTAAGCCCGGGAAAAATGCTTTTTATTGATTTAGAAGAAGGGCGAATCATTTCTGATGAAGAAATAAAAACGCGAATCGCCAATGAACGGCCGTATCGTCAATGGGTGAACGAACAAACTGTTTCTATTGAACAACTTGACGAGCAGTTTGCGGGAGATGAGGAACAGCCGTTTGACAATCTTATCACATGGCAGAAAGCGTTTGGGTATACGTATGAAGATGTTGAAAAAACGATCATTCCGATGGCGACGGAAGGAAAAGACCCAACCGGAGCAATGGGCAACGATACGCCGCTAGCTGTATTATCCGAACGTCCGCAAAGTTTATTCAATTATTTCAAGCAACTGTTCGCTCAAGTAACGAACCCGCCGATTGATGCGATTCGTGAATATGTTGTCACATCCACTGTCACGTGGCTCGGAAAAGAAGGAGATGTGTTGCATCCAGATGAGTCGTCTGCGCGGCGCATTCGCTTGCATTCCCCAATTGTCACGAACAAGCAATTACAAGCATTGCGAATGAATCCGTACCGCGAATTTTTATGCGTTACATTGTCTACTGTTTTTACAAATGATTTAAAAGAAGCGTTAGATGAATTATGTCAAGCGGTAGATGAAGCTATTGCTAATGGTGTGACGTTAATTGTTTTATCCGATCGCTCAATGAATGAGCAGCGCATAGCCATGCCTGTTCTTTTGGCAGTCAGCGCGGTGCATCAACATCTCGTGCGGAAAGGGACGCGCACGAAAGTGAGTTTAATTGTTGAAAGTGGGGAAGCGCGCGAAGTACATCATTTCGCTGCGTTAATCGGTTACGGAGCGGATGCAATTCATCCATATGTAGCTTTTGCGACGATTCGTGAAGCGGTCGAAAACGGGGTGATCGCGTCCACATATGAACATGCGGTCGAAACGTATAAAAAGGCAGCGACAGATGGCGTTGTCAAAGTGATGTCAAAAATGGGCATTTCAACAGTGCAAAGCTATCGCGGTGCGCAAATTTTTGAAGCAGTCGGTATTGGCAATGATGTTATTGAACGATATTTTACAGGAACAGCGTCACAAATTGGCGGGATCGGCTTAAACGAAATTGCACAAGAAGCAAAAATGCGACATATGCAAGCGTTCCAAACGTTCCAAACGTCTTATGATCATACTTTAGAGTCAGGGAGCGAACTGCAATGGCGTAAAAATGGTGAGCATCATGCGTTTAATCCGAAAACGATTCACACGTTACAATGGGCATGTCGAAAAAATGACTATGAGTTATTTAAGCAATATTCCAATATGGCAAATGAAGAACAAATGACATTTTTACGCAATTTGTTCGATTTTGATCATACGCGTAAGCCTGTTCCGATCGAGGAAGTCGAGCCGGTAGAAGCGATTGTGCGCCGATTTAAAACAGGGGCGATGTCGTACGGCTCATTAAGCGAAGAGGCGCATGAAGCGCTCGCCATTGCGATGAACCGCATCGGTGGAAAAAGTAATAGCGGAGAAGGTGGTGAAGACCCGCGTCGCTACGTGAGAGATGAACATGGTGATCTTCGTCGCAGTGCGATCAAACAAGTTGCTTCCGGCCGTTTTGGTGTGAAAAGTCACTATTTAGTTCATGCTGATGAGTTGCAAATAAAAATGGCGCAAGGGGCAAAACCAGGAGAAGGGGGGCAGCTTCCTGCAAACAAAGTATATCCATGGATCGGAAAAGTGCGCGGATCTACGCCAGGGGTAGAGCTCATTTCGCCGCCGCCGCATCATGATATTTATTCTATTGAAGATTTAGCGCAGCTCATTTACGACTTAAAAAATGCGAATCGTCATGCCCGAATTAGCGTGAAGCTTGTCGCCAAATCAGGTGTCGGTACGATTGCGGCCGGAGTGGCAAAAGGGGGCGCTGATGTTATTGTTATTAGCGGATATGACGGAGGTACAGGGGCTTCGCCGAAAACGAGCATTAAACACGCAGGGCTTCCGTGGGAGCTCGGTTTAGCTGAGACGCACCAAACGCTCATGTTAAACGGGTTGCGCGATCGCGTCGTACTAGAAACAGACGGAAAATTGATGACAGGCCGCGATGTCGTCATGGCAGCGTTATTTGGTGCGGAAGAGTTTGGATTTGCGACAGCTCCGCTCGTCGTTTTAGGGTGTGTCATGATGCGCGTTTGTCATTTAGATACTTGTCCAGTCGGGGTTGCAACACAAAATCCAGAACTGCGTGCGAAATTTACAGGCAAGCCGGAGCATATCGTCAATTTCATGTATTTTATCGCTCAGGAAGTACGTGAAATCATGGCGCAGCTCGGTTTTCGGACAATGGAAGAGATGATCGGGCGTGTCGATGTATTAAAAGTGAGCGAACGCGCTAAGCAACATTGGAAAGCGAAACATTTAGATTTGTCGCGTTTATTGTATCAAGTGGAAGGAGCGCGAACGTTTTCTAAACCACAAAACCTTCATCTTGATCGAACGCTTGATGATACGGTCATTTTGCCAGCCGTCAAGCGGGCAATTGAACAAAAAGAGCCGGTACAATTGCAAGTTGCCATCCAAAACGTTCATCGTACAGTTGGCACGATTGTCGGCAGCGAAATATCGAAACGGTACGGTGAAGAAGGGCTTGCAGAAGATACGATTCAGTTATGTTTTCACGGTTCCGCTGGGCAAAGTTTTGCGGCGTTCGTACCAAAAGGAATGACGATGACGTTAATTGGCGATGCCAATGATTACGTCGGAAAAGGTTTATCGGGGGGCAAAGTCATTATTCGTCCGCCGCACGAAGCAACGTTTGCATGTAGCGATCAAGTGATTATCGGAAATGTGGCTTTTTATGGAGCGACGAGCGGTGAAGCGTATATTCGCGGTCGCGCTGGCGAGCGTTTTTGTGTTCGAAATAGCGGCGTCCATGCGGTCGTTGAAGGAGTAGGGGATCATGGCTGTGAGTATATGACCGGAGGGCGCGTCGTCATTCTCGGATCGGTCGGAAAAAATTTCGCTGCTGGAATGTCTGGTGGTGTAGCTTACGTATTCGCTTACGATGATACGTGGCAAAAAAATGCGAACCGTGAACTCGTTTTATTTGAGTCCTTAGTCGATGAAAAAGAAAGAAGCGATGTGCGCGAAATGATTGTGAAACATTACAAATATACAGAAAGTCCAAAGGCAGCATATGTGCTCGCGAATTGGGACGATGTAGTCAAACGGATCGTCAAAGTGATCCCGAAAAACTATAAATTGATGATTGAAACAATTGAGGCGATGAAGCGGCGTGGTTTATCACATGATGAAGCGGTATTTGAGGCGTTTGAAACAGTTGTAAACAAAAAAGGTGTAAAAGTGGTGGAAGCGGTCGCGAAATAAGCGAACGCTTCCGAAATAGGTGAAAGGGGGAGAATGATGGGAAAAGCAACAGGCTTTATCGAATATGCGCGGGAAGAAGAAAAAAAACGTCATCCTCTTTCCCGTCTAAATAATTGGAAAGAATATACTGATCCATTTTCAACCGACACGTTAGCGAGACAAGGTGCGCGATGTATGGATTGCGGTACGCCATTTTGTCATATGGGCATAGAGCTTCAAGGCTTGACATCTGGCTGTCCGATTCATAATCTCATTCCAGAATGGAACGACCTTGTGTATCGTGGAAGATGGAAAGAGGCGTTTGAACGGTTAGTGAAGACAAATAATTTCCCGGAATTTACAGGACGCGTTTGCCCAGCGCCGTGCGAAGGATCGTGTACAGTAGCGATTTCTGATCCAGCAGTAGCGATTAAAGGAATTGAACGAGCGATTATTGACAAAGCGTTTGAGGAAGGGTGGGTTCAACCGCGCATTCCGAAAAAAAGAACCGGAAAAAAGGTGGCCGTCATTGGCTCTGGTCCTGCAGGGTTAGCTTGTGCAGATGAACTAAATCAAGCTGGTCATTTTGTCACTGTGTATGAGCGCGCGGATCGAATTGGTGGTTTGTTGATGTACGGCATTCCGAATATGAAACTTGGAAAAGCCGTCGTTGAGAGACGTGTACGCTTGCTTGAAAAAGAAGGAATTACGTTTGTTACAAACATAGAAGTCGGAAAAGATTTGGCGATGGATGAATTGCGCAAACAATATGATGCGGTTGTGCTTTGTATTGGAGCACAAAAGCAACGCGATCTTATGATGGAAGGACGCGAGCTTGATGGCGTTCATTTTGCGATGGACTACTTGACAATGACGACAAAATGGCTACTTACCGACGAAAAAGATGAAGCGTTTATTGATGCCAAGCATAAACATGTCATCGTAATCGGTGGTGGCGATACAGGGGCTGACTGTGTCGCGACGGCATTGCGGCAACAATGTAAAAGCGTTGTGCAATTCGGCAAACATCCGGCATTGCCAAAAAAGCGCACAAACGATAATCCATGGCCGCAATACCCGCTTGTATTTACAGTTGACTACGCATATGAAGAAGCGGAAGCGAAGTTCGGCAATGACCCGCGTCAATATTGTATTCAAACGAAAAAAATCGTTGGTGATGAGAGAGGGAGAGTAAAAGAACTGCATACGATCCAAATGGAAAAAATAATAGATGATCAAGGGCGTGCTGTATTTAAAGAAATTCCAGGTACAGAGAAAATATGGCCGTGTGATCTCGTATTGATCGCTATTGGTTTTGAAAGACCAGAACCGCAACTTTTACAACAGTTTGGAATCGAGACAGTTAGTAAAGCATACAAGACGAATGTTGAAGGTGTATTTGTCGCAGGTGATGCAAGACGTGGACAAAGCCTTGTTGTTTGGGCGATTCATGAAGGACGCGAAGCAGCGAAAGAAATGAATCATTTTCTTATGG
>NZ_DAITON010000079.1:0-10713 GCF_036834105.1 Anoxybacillus sp.
TTTTTTTGTTTGGTTGTAAATTTATGTTAGTAAATTTGCTCATCTACAGTCATTAACTTATCCGACCTTGTTATTTCAAAGGGATATTTTTTTCATCACTCGGTCAACGTCGCAACGATCGCAGGTGTCATCGGATTAGCGAAAGGTTATTCCTCGCAACAATTGCTCGATTTAGGTGTTGGGGCGCTTTTATTTGATATCGACATGACGCAAATTCCGAGTGCACTTTGGGCGAAAAAAGGGCCTCTTAGCCCTGAGGAACGCCGAATTATATCACATCATACGGAATTTGGATTTGAACTATTGAAAAAGCAAAATAATATTTCACCATCTTCCGCTTACTGTGCCTTACAACATCATGAACGTTTTGACGGGAGCGGTTACCCGCACAAAGCAGCCGGCAAATACATTCACGAATTCGCGCGCATTATTGCGATCGCAGACGTGTTCGATGCGCTCACTTCACCGCGCGATCATCGCCAACAACATTCGCCACACGAAGCGGCCGAATATTTATGCGCAGCTGGCAACACGCTGTTTGATTACGAGCTCATTAAAACGTTTTTAAAATACGTCGCCATTTACCCGCTTGGCACAAACATTGTACTCAACACAGGATACCGAGGCGTCGTCTCAAACATTTTCCCAGAATATCCGCTTCGTCCTGTCGTTCGTATTTTACAAAACCCAAACGGTGAAACGCTAAAATCACCATTTGAAATCGACTTGCGAAAAGAAGTAAACGTCACCATTGTAGAAGCATTTTAAACAGCACCCGTTTTTGTGAATATGTTAATATATGACAAAGAGGAGAGCTGTCTGCCCTCCTCTTCTTATTGTTCAACATATGGACGAAGATGTTGCATCATGCTTACTTTCCACGCTTCAAACGCTGGCGCTACATATTTTTCAACAATTTGCTTCTTTGCGTTTGGATCGTGTAGTTTTCCGTCTAATTTCCACGCCTCTTCTACGACGGCGGAAAATCGTTGTAGCTCATTCAATAGTGCGACATCATCAGCGAAAAAATGTGCAAGCGATCGCTCATTTGTCTGTTCAATTTGACCGAACGCTGTAAAAATATCCGCAAGCACAACATCCCCTTGCGTACGCCCATAATTGGAAAAACTTTCAATTACGTAATGAAATCCTTCTTCAATTGTGTCCAATAGCGCTGCATAGTGACGAACGACCGTCAATTGTTCTGGAGTTAACTGAGTCATCATGATACCTACCTTCTTTTATCGTAAAACATGCCGTCGCTCGCTAACGAATCGTACAAGTCGTCATAACGATCGACCGCTTCTCTTGTTTGTTTAATTTGCTTTAAGTCTTGCTGGATTTGTTGTTTAAATTGCCGAAGAAGATTGTTTGTCTCACGATCTAACGCAAGCAACTGTTTCCCCATTTTCTTTTCTTCTTCCGTTAACGTTGCAGGCAGTTGCTTGAGAAGCTGTTCCCGCTTCTCAAGCATTTCCTCGATTTGTTCAATCACCGCATCACGTTTTTCTTTTTCAATCGGCTCGCGAAGCAATTCAACCATTGCCTTTGTTATGCCCAAAAGCTCCGAAACAACGCTCATTACACGTGACCGCCTTGCGCGTATTGACGTTGACGATTTAGTTGAATCACTTGCTTCCACGTATCACGGAACTCTTTGACATATCCTTCAACTTCTTCTAAAATCGCGATGTCGCTTTTAATATTTGCTTCAACTAAACGACGATACATATAGTCATACATCGTCATCATCGATTTGGCTACTTCATATTCCATATTGAGCGTCACCATCAACTCTTGAATAATTTTTTGCGCTTTTAATAAATTTGTATTGCGCGCTTCAATATCTTTCTCTTCGATCGCTTTCTTCGCTTGCGCAATAAACTTTAGGCAACCGTTATAAAGCATAAGCGTCAATTCCCCCGGTGACGCTGTTTGCACCGCATTTGTTTGATATGATTGATATGGGTTCATCTTTCAACCTCCTAATTATTGTGCTCCACCGCCAAAGGCATTCATGAGATACATACTTTGCGAGTTTGCACGTTGCACTGCTTTTTCCATCGCGGAAAACTGCTTCCAGTAGCGATCTTCTACTCGTTTTAGCCGATCTTCGGCCGCACTAATGCGCGTATCAATGTCAATAATACTTTTTCCAATGATATACTGATTCGTAGCTTTTAACGTATTTCCTGCTTTATCTTCAATACTTTTGATCGTCTTTTTAATTTCATCGCGAAGTTGGCGGACAATCCCTTTCGCATTTCCTTCACCGTTGTTGCTAAATAGACGATAAATCGCATCTGGATTTTCTTCAATTTTTTGTCTTAGTTTCGCTTCGTCAATAATTAACTTTCCGCCTTCTAAATAGTTTGGCGTCGTTGTAATGCCAATTTGTGCAAGTTGAGAAAATCCGTCCGCCACTCCATCCACTTTTCGATAAAGTGCTTGGCGCATGCTAGAGAGGGCGTTTGACAAAATCGAATCACCGCGCAAAATGCCGCTTTTCGCTTTTTCCTCCCACTTTTCCGCCTGCTTTTCCGTCAACTTCTCGCGCTGTTCATCTGTAAGCGGCTGATAATCGCGATAACGCGTTTCTTTTAGCTTCTTATTGATTTCATCGATCGTTTCATTATATTTATCAACGAATGATTTAATCGAATTAAAAATCGCATCGGTGTTTGTTGAAGATGTAATCGTCACCGTGCCTGCATGCGTATTTTTCAATGTATATGTCATGCCGTTAATTGTAAATGTGTTCGATGTGCGTTCTGTTTGAAGACCGTTAATTGTAAATTTGGCGTTTTGACCTGTTCCCGCGTCTTGTTGTAAAAACGTTTTCGTGATTACATTTAATGGATCGCTTGCATCAACCTGTATATCTAGGTTAAATCCTAATTTAGTGAAAAGCTCCGCACCACTTGTAACTTCAATAGAAGATCCACTGCCCGTTTGATTTTTAGTAATGACCATTTTCTGTGTAAAATCATCATAAAACGCACGAACGCCTAATTTAGTATCTTGATTCAATTTTGAAATCAACGTACTCAATGTTTCCTTACTTGGGTCAAGTGAGATAGTAACCGTTTCTTCAACACTGCTACCTGGATTTTTTACTTTAAACTGTAAAGAAGTTGGCATTACCTCTGTACCTAAAAATAATGTGCTCAACTGGTCATTCGCACTTATATTAATCGTATTTTGAGACGTCCATCTTGCCGCTGTCGCAAGTTGTGTAATATTGCTAATTTCTACCGTTTGGTTCGCAGCAGACGGAGTCCCAGTTGCTGTCACAACGTTTTCATTCGAACTCGTCACTTTTTTCTGCAAAAACGTGCTTTGGCGCATCACGCCGTCGAAAATATGTTTATCTAATGCGTCTAGTAAACGATTCATATCGCGATATGCATCGCGTTGCCACTCAAGTAATTGCTTTTTTTGTTTTAATTTATCAATTGGCGCACGCTCCACTTTCATTAAATCGCCAACGATTTTGTCGATGTCCATACCGCTTGCCAATCCACCTATACGCATCATGCTCATATGTGTCACCTCCTAAATTTTTCGATCAACAATTAAACCGACAAATTTCATCATCGCTGCATACATATCTAACAGCTTTTTCGGTGGAATTTCGCGCACGACTTCTTTCGTTCGTTCATCAATAAGCTGGACGTAATACTCTTTTAAATCTTCATGCACGTTAAACTTTAACGACGTATGGCTCGGTTGTAAAAATTCGTTCATTCCCTTGACGATTTCTTCAAGTTTTTCTTTTGAAATACGATCTTCTTCTTGTTTTGCGTTTAGTTGTTGTAAAGTGGTTTGCTCTTGTTTCGGTTGTTCTGCTGGGCGTTCTGTCGTTTTTTCGCTCACCGTTTTTTCATACATATATGTGGAAGAAAGAGAAGAAGAAATTCGTTCAATCATCACCGTTCGCTCCTTTGCATATACGTTCCTACTGTTTATATCGGATGGAAGAAGGGAAATTTGAAGGGGGAAAAGAAAAAACCTCTCGTTCGTTAGAGAGGCTAAATACACTAAAAATCCATCAACATGGTTACTACTGTCTCAATACCTTTAATCGCTCACTCGCCTTTTCATATCCTTCGTGTGCTGATTGTTTGTAAAAATGGATCGCTTTCCCCATTTGTCCTGTCACTTCGTAAAAAACGCCAAGGTTATAAGCCGCTAAAAAGCTACCTGTTCCGCGGACACGATCGTATTTATCCGTCTCACCAATTTCTAAACAGCGAATGAAAGATCGCTCGATGGACGAAAATACATACGCGTATCGCTCCATATTGTAAAACATCGCATCCATATAAAATAACCCGCATACGAAATGAAAATCAGGGGAATCATGTAGCCTTTTTTGTTCCTGTGCAATGACCTGTAATCCTTTTTCGAACGAACGATTCGCGATCAATGTATATAAATAATCAATGACTAAACTATGACGATACCATGCCCCAAGCGGTACAAGGCGATAACTTTCCTCAAAATATTTTTCCGCAACGTTGAATTGCATCAATAACTTATATTGTTTACCAACTTGGTATAAAACATAATCATCTGTCGGATGTTGACTTAGTTCTTCCAACAGTAGCTGTAAATTGCGTTCCGTTTTATTTGTGTAAACATATCCATCATGATACACTTCCACATCAACATTTTTGCGCGGAAAAGGTGAATCGACTTGTTCGTGAATTTTCCCAACATATGTGACACCTTTAGGGAGAAGGCGCGATAAGTAACTCTGTGCATATCTTTTCTCCCCATTTTGCACAAATTCATCTATTCGCTTAATTCGCCCAATCGTTCTCTCATTCGTTTCAATAAAATGTCGAATGATATGTTTACAGTCATTTACAATATACTCATCTGCATCTAACACGAGATTCCAATCACACGTCGATTGCATAAGCGCATAGTTGCGTGCTGCTGAAAAATCATTTACCCATTCAAAATGAAACACGTTTGCACCAAATGAACAAGCGATATCTTTTGTCCCATCAGTAGAGCCTGTATCAACAATAATAACATCATCAACGATATGTTGAACGCTTTGTAAGCAGCGGGCTAAATGTTTTTCTTCATTTTTTACAATCATCACTAGAGCTAATGTTTTCAATATTTCACCTCATTGAACTGTTTTCGTTTCCGAAAAATATGAGATCAACTATTTATAAGTACAGTCATGAAGCTCATACTATTTATATCATTTGCACGCAGTATATCTAATACTGTCTTTAAATATTGCTTATTGTGTTCAATTGTTTTAGAAAAGGATTGAATCAACATCACCACCAATTGCTCATTGAGCCCTCGATGGAAACGAGCAATTCCAATCAAATGTAACCTAATTAACGTATAATGAACAACAATCATGACATAACTATCAAATACATCTTCTTTGTCAATTGGAAATAAATTTTTAAACACGTAATTGACCAAATAGTTTTCTAACATATAGCCTTTTTCTTTCATAAATGGCTCATAATACTTCGTAATCCCCTCTTCATAACACTCTGCCATTCGCTCAATGTTATCACTGCCACCAAATCCTTGAATCATTTGTTCTAAATATTGTACATATTTATTGTTTTGAAGCCCCATCTTTTTTCTAATTTCGATAAGCTGTTGACAAATAGAAAGTTGAATACCTAGCTTTTTAGGAAGGGTAGCTATATGCTGTTTGACGAATAAGTCATCCAACATTTGATAAGTATATTGACAAATTTGTTCAAACATAACGTCAATATGATCCTTGTTTTCACTAATTTTTTTCAAAAACATTCCTAATACGATGAGACGTTCCTCCAAAGAAAGTCTTCTATCTTGTAAAATTTGAATACATAGGACACGAATCGGCCAAAAATATTTTCTTACCCCTTTTTCATTATTTAAATGAAGTGCAGAGTGATAAGCAGCTTTTTTTTCTACTTCTCCTTCTATTTCATCGAACTCAATTCCATTTGGATTTAGCAACACCAATCGTGCAATTTCCGGACAAGATAATGTACCACTTTTCTCCACTACATCGTTAACTAAATTAAATGTGCGTGGATAAATGGCACATGTGGAGCATAAAAAGTCCTCTCCCAACTCTTCATGTATACGACAAAGCTTCTCTTCTGAGAGAAATGGGCATGCACCACTCTCGTTCATTCGAATGTTTGCATAATCAAATTTTGATGTGTTATTTTTATTTCTTTTGATCACTTGTTCATTTTCAGCAAACAAACGATGAGTTGTCTTTTTATATTTTTTATATGTGTCTCGATCAATCCATACATTCCAACCTACGCAACACGTATCCTCACATTCCCCACCAATACATCGAAACGAATGCATATACTGCGGAACTAACATTTTTGCCGTTCGCTTTTTGTTCACATGAAACACTCCTAACAGACGTATTAAGAAATTGACTTCTACTCATAATATCGGCAAAAAAGCAAAAACATAAAGTATTTATTGCTCTTCTGAACAAAGGGGAACGTGTAAAAAAATAAATTACGATTATTACGGTAAGTGATGGCGATTTTCGACTACGTCTATCAAATAGAAAAAGAGACCTTAGCAAACCTAAGGTCTCTTTTTGCTTTATTAACGGAGCAATTGTAATACTCCTTGTGGTTGTTGGTTGGCTTGCCATGCCGCAACGTCTTTCGATCGTTGTGTAGACTATCTCTTCACCTTTCTAGCCATTTGGCTAGCGAAGGGCTGGGCACTTCGGGAATTTCCCTACAGACTTCATCACCATAGCCCTCGCCTTAGGTGGTATGTCCTAGTCGTTGAACCTTCTCCAGAGTTTCCTCACAGGAGCTTGGCTGCTGATTGCCCATTGTTCCATCTTTCCTTTTTTCACGCCGTCACGCCTGCCGTTTCCAGCTTCGTTGTGGCAAGGAAAGCTTTAGGGCTTCCCAGCAATTCACCCAGTCATCCTCTTAGCCGTTTCCAGCTAAGACGCCCTTCCAATCAAATTACCGAAGGAGTTGCAATACGCCTTGTGGCATTTGATTGGATTGAGCCAACATTGCTTGTGCTGCTTGAGAAAGAATGTTGTTTTTCGTAAACTCCATCATTTCTTTCGCCATATCTACGTCGCGAATACGTGATTCCGCAGCTGTTAAGTTTTCTGCTGCATTGTCAAGATTCGCAATCGTATGCTCTAGGCGGTTTTGCATTGCTCCTAAGTACGAACGACCTTCAGAAACAGTCTTAATCAAATCATCTAACTTGCTAATAGCGCCGGCCGCTCCACTTTGACTACTAATATCTTCACCTTGAGCATCACTAACGATATCACTCAAGTCAATTCCCTTAGTTGTCAAATCTAGTTCGATGGTATCATCTTTATTGGCTCCCACCTGTAGCACAAGCTTACCACTAGAGTTTACATTGCTTCCCGAAGCACCTTGGAACAATTCTTGTGTGTTGAATGTCGTCTTATCTTTAATTCTTTCTAGCTCTTTTCCAAGTTGTTCAAACTCATCTTGAAGAGCTTCCCGATCTTGTGAAACGTTCGTGTCGTTTGAAGATTGAACAGCTAACTCGCGCATACGCTGTAAAATAGCATGTACTTCTTGTAAACCGCCTTCAGCTGTTTGAATTAACGAGATACCGTCTTGTGCGTTTCGAGATGCTTGCTCTAAGCCGCGAATTTGGCTACGCATTTTTTCAGAAATCGCAAGACCTGCTGCGTCGTCGCCTGCACGGTTAATACGAAGACCAGAAGACAATTTCTCCATGTTTTTTGCTGTAGCGCTTTGCCCGATTGTTAATTGACGATGCGTATTTAACGCCGCGATGTTGTGGTTAATTCTCATTTCATATTCCTCCTTGAATTTGTTTTCCCACGTCCATGTGGTTTAGCTAGCAAGAATGAAGTCGGCCGCCCTTCTTTCTTGCCCTCACGTTTATTATCGGTTGTTTTTTTCAAAGTTTAATAGGTTGCGAAAAAAATTTTATACTTTAATGTCAAGAAATTGTGAAAACGGCGATGGTTGTTGTATTTCTTTGACGATGCGAGCAGGATCGTCCTTATGTTTATTAATGATTTCGTTTAATGCTTGTTCGGCGATCGCTTTGTTGTCTTGAACGATGCGAGCGATGACGCCAGGGACTTGAACACCGCCGATGCTAACGCTCATTTTCTTCCCCTCCTTTCTTTAATCGATGAGATAGCTGTTGAAGCGAAGTCATGGAGGCGAGTGATGCTGCGTTGTTTTCTTGTTGGATGGCGAGATATATTTCTTTTCGATGCACGTCAATATGTTTCGGTGCACGAATGCCAAGTTTCACTTGATCGCCGTCGATGGCGAGAACGACGACTTCAATGTCATCGCCAATTTGGATCGCTTCTTTTAATTTGCGCGTTAACACAAGCATGTTCTCGCCCCCTTATTTCGCTTCAACCGTTTCTGGAAACAAGCGATGTTTCGTTTTATACGGTGTATTTGTTAAAATGACTTGCTTGCCGATTCGTTCGTGGACGTTAATGACGATAGGTGCTTGTAAGTTTGCCGTCGTGTTTGTAAACGGTTCGGCGACCGTTAAAATGACGTATAGCGCGACATCGTTTTCTGCTTGAATGTTTAGTTGTTCGCACGTCGCATCATCGAGTTCAACTTCGTACGTTGGAAAATAAGAAAACGGCTCGATCATGACAAACGCTACGTCTTTATTTTGTACCGATTGTAAAATTGTAAATGGTGAGTCATGAATCGGCAGCAATGCAAACTGCTTTTCATGTTCAAAACCCGGTAGCCCGTTTTCAAATGAAACGATCGCCATGTCAGACAGCTCGATCGTTCCGTGATATTTCGTTTCGATGTTCATCTTCATCCCTCATTTATACGCTCACATCGATGCGCAAGTTGTTATGACGTGCTAAATCGATATGCACGACGTTCGGTTTATAGTCGATTTGTACAGGGCGCGGTTCGATATGAATGCGCGCTCCTGACGTTTGCCAATTCATCTCGATGCGCCCTTGTTCGAAGCCGATTTTTACGCTAAATGGGCGTGGAATTAGCCCAACGTTATAGTCGAAAGGTGGGCGCTCGCTGTTCGCTTGCGCTTGCATCGCAAGCACGTCGCCACCTTGTTCAATGCGCATTAATTCATCGCCTTGCATCGCTGTCGTTTCTAAATATGATAACCAGCTCGCATAACCGTCTTGCGCTGCTTCTTCAATGCGGCGAAAAATATGTTTTAAATCGACATCGGCACGCGCTTCCGTTTGATCGATCGTTAAGCGCGGAGGCGTCGTTTTCATTTCCAGCTGCGGTTTCGGTTGTTCAATCGACAGCTCGGCTTGTTGTTGGCGCATATGCATATATCCGCGCTCAATCGTGATCGATAATTGCGGAAATGTCGCTTGCATCGTTAGCTGCGGGATTTTCATTTCAACTCATCCCCTTAACGTAAAAAATCAACGAGCGTCGGCTGAATGATGCGCGCACCGACAGAAAGCGCAGCGCGATGAACGCTTTCTTGCGACTTTAATTCGGTAATAATTTTTTCAATGTCCGCATCTTCGTTATCTGAAATCATTCGTTTCGCGATCAGTTGTTGTTCAGAAAGACGTTGTTCAACAAGTTCTAGACGGTTGACGCGCGCCCCTAATTCTGCCCGTTCGGCAAGGACGTCGTTTATATGTCCGTCTAATTGAGAAAGCAAATTGTCTAAATTCCCTGTTGGATTGGCTAATTCGTTTTCAATTTGCTGCAACGTATTAAACAATCCTTGGTTAAATACATTATTAGGCGTGACGTTAATTTTTAGTTTTACTCCCTTGGCGACTTCGACCATAAAATCATCGTTGTTGTTGTTAACCGTCGGTGGGGTGCCGTCTGTCACAGGCGCTTGTTCAATTTTTGTGCCGTTAAAAATATATTTCCCTGCTACTTTCGTGTTGGCGACTTGTACTAAGTCTTTTTTCAACTGCTCAATTTCCCGCGCGATCGCTTGACGGTCTTCTGGACCGAGCGTGCCGTTTTTCGCTTGTACGACAAGCTCACGAGCGCGTTGCAATACACTTGTTGTATGACCTAACGCTGATTCCGAATTTTCCATCCACGTGTACGCTTCAGAAAGGTTGCGTTGAAACTGCTCGATTTCTGTTAAGCTCGTACGATAATGCATCCCTTTCATCGCCACGACCGGATCTTCGGATGGGCGATGAATTTTTTTCCCTGTCGCCAATTGTTGTTGATACGTACCGAGTTTATCGTAACTTTTACTTACGTTACGAAGCGTATTATTCGCAAGCATCATTTGTGTTACACGCATTTACTGTTCACCTACCTTCCGACAATCCCCATATTGTTAATAATTTTATCTAGCATTTGATCGATCATTGTAATCATGCGCGCGGAGGCGTTATATGCATGTTGAAATTTCATCATATTCATCATTTCTTCATCAAGCGATACGGAGCTAACTGCCATGCGTCGTTCATCAACCGATTGGCGAAGCACTTCGCTATTTTGCGATAACCGTTTCGCCTCTTGCGCATTCACCGCCATTTGCCCGATTAAACTTTCATAAAAGTTTTGGATCGTTGTTGTGTTTCCTGCGATATTCATCATTCCGTTTTTTACTTCGGCTAACGCTTGCGCATTGCTTCCGTCACCAATTTGTCCTGATGCTGATGCGGCAATATTGTCAAGTGAATCTTTAATGATTTGTGCGATATCTAAC
>NZ_DAITON010000080.1:0-10691 GCF_036834105.1 Anoxybacillus sp.
TCCTCCCTTATGTGTGCTATGGTTATTTTGTTCGATTATTCCATTTTTATACGATTAGAAATATACGTCATATAGTGCGCGCACCGCTCTTTCGACCGCATCTGCCTTGACGCCAAACATCATGCTCACTTCAGATGAACCTTGGTTAATCATTTCAATATTGACGTTTGCCCGCGCAAACGCTGCCGTCGCTTTCGCCGCAATACCGACGCTCCGCTCCATTCCTTCCCCGACGACCATAATAAGCGCCAAATCGCGTTCAATAGACACTTCATCTACACGCAACTCTTTCACGATGCGCTCCAAAACGCGGCGTTCTACGTCCCCAGCTAATTGTTCTTCACGTAAAATGACCGACATATTATCAATGCCTGATGGTGTATGTTCATATGAAATGCCTTCATCTTCTAAAATTTGTAACAACCGGCGTCCAAATCCAATTTCGCGGTTCATTAAATATTTGCTGACGTTAATGCTGCAAAAGCCGGTGTCGCTAGCGATGCCGGCGACAGGACGCTCGCGATGATCTCTCGTGGCGACGATCATCGTTCCCGGTGCTTCAGGATTGTTCGTATTTTTCACACATACCGGAATGCCGCGACGATATACTGGTTCGAGCGCTTCATCATGAAAAACAGAAAAACCAGCATACGACAGCTCGCGCATTTCGCGATACGTCAGCTCTTTTAATTGGCACGGATGCTCGACGATCGATGGATTGACGCAGTAAATGGAATCGACGTCGGTAAAGTTTTCGTATAGCTCAGCACCAACACCTGCGGCTACAATTGAGCCGGTAATGTCCGAACCGCCGCGCGGAAACGTCACGATATGCCCAGAACGAGAATAGCCGAAAAAGCCAGGGATCACTAAAATGCCGCTGCGCTCATTTAAACGGGCGAGCTGATCGTATGACTCAGGCAAAACTTGTGCGTTCCCCGGTTCATCCGTCACGAAAATGCCAGCATCTTTCGGATTGACGTAATGCGCTTCATAACCGAGCTCACGAAAATAATGCGCCATCAACTTCGCGTTATTATCTTCTCCGCTCGCCTTTAACGCATCAAGCAAGCGCTCCGGTTGATCGCGATACGTATCGATCACTTGTTGTAAGCTTGCAGAAATGACATCTAAAATATCGCGCGACAAATGCAAATCGGTAACAATCTCATCATAACGCGCGACAACTTGCGCAAGCACCCCTTCGTACAACTCATCTTCTATCACTTGTTTCGCCAACGTAATAAGCAAGTCCGTCATTTTCGTATCATCTTTACACCGCTTGCCTGGGGCAGAGACGACGACAAATTTGCGCGCTTCATCCGATGTCACGATATGTGCGACTTTTTGAAATTGCTGTGCATTGGCAACAGAACTTCCTCCAAATTTTGCGACTTTCATATGCGATAACCCTTTCCTTCTATTTTTCTATAAAAATAACAGCTGTATAAGCCGCTATTTTACGTTTCATCGTAAACAAGTCAACTTATTTTCTTATCATAGCACATCTTTATTTGTTTTTGTCAGAAAAATTTTTCAATTTTCGTATTCCTTCTTTGCAAACACCGTACGATAGCCATGAACAGCCGGCGCAAAGCACATCTAAATCATCCGGCTCAACGGTCCGCTTCGTTCGTTCGATGAGCTCTGACTTCATATAAACTCCTCGTTCTTCGAGCTGTAAATGGTTGAGCACGCGCCGATCCATCGCCAATACGTGCTCGTTCGAGTTTTCATCTGCTTCGCAACGGTCGATCCCATGATGGGGACATGCATAACACGCCTCATCGAGAGCAGCGATGACACGAATCGGCACGTCAATATCGGGATCGCGCATGAGCGCGACAATTTCACTCATCTTTTCCACAAACGATTCGCTATATCCCATCCCTTGAAACCCATGCACACATAATAAATGATGTCCACGCAACGTCCTCATCGTTGTCCCCTTTTCCCTCGTACTACCGAGATATTATACACTATTTTTCATAGTTATTCACTATTCTTTGTTGTAAAATGAAAATGAGCATCGCTGTTTTGTACATTTTCCCTTCCAACGTCCCTTTTTGTATGTCGACAATGAGTTCTTGTTTATTTTTTAAAATGACTTTCGTTTTCTTTTTCTCATACGGCTGTATCGTCTTGATGTGGGATTGTGCCATCCATATGCATCGATCGCTGTCAGGAGAACATGTTGGAAAGAAGTAGAGCTGAAGCGCTTCACAAACGGAGACGGGAACCATTTGCCGAATGCCGAGAATATGTTTTGCTGCATGCACTTTTCCTTCATACGTACTTCCGTAGTAACGGCAGCTTTGTTCCATAATTTGTTTCGGTGATTGCTCTACTTTGTACGTATTGTACAATTCATACACGATTGTGCCGAGCCGGCCATATTCATCGTATTGCGGCACGAGCGCAGCCGTTTCCTCCATAATAATGTACTCTTCCATCCGTTCCATCATAACTCCCCCTCACAAATGTATGTTCGCCATTTATTATAATGAATTTTCATAATTTTAACAATAAAAAATCTCGGAAAACTCCGAGATTATACGGTGAACTGCTTCCCTTTTTCCGCTAAATGTTGCGCTTTGTCGCTTAACGTTTGCACATTTGCCGCAATTTCTTGCACGGCGGAAAGCAACTGTTCGTGCGCCGCTGCCGCCGTTTGCGTTTGTTGCTCTGCTTCTTGAGCGATCGCTTCCGTCTCCTTCATCGTTAATGCCAGCTCATCAAAAGCGCTCGTCATGACAGCAATTTTTTGGGCGACATCGTCCATTTGAACCATCACGTCATTCGTTGCTTGTTGAATGCGGTCGAACGTGTCATCCGCTTCACGCGCCAGCATCATGCTTTTTTCTGATTCTTTGCGCACGTGCTCCATCGCTTCAACCGATTGTGACGTATCCGTTTGCACTTCTTGCAATAGCTCGCGTATTTGCTTCGCCGATAAAGACGATTGTTCTGCCAATTTTCTTACTTCATCCGCCACAACCGCAAATCCGCGGCCGTGCTCACCTGCGCGCGCTGCCTCAATGGCAGCGTTTAACGCCAACAAGTTCGTTTGTTCTGCAATGTTTGTAATCATTGTCGCCATTTGGGCAATATGGGCTGATCGTTGATGCAACGCTTGAATCCATTCACTTGATTGCGCAATAAAGTTGTTCATCGTTTTCATTTGATCGATCATTTTGTCCATAGCGGCCGTTCCTTTTTCCGCTTCTGCCGTCATCGCCCGCGCCGCTTCTGTTGCTTGTTGGGAACGCGATAAAATGTAGTTTGTGTCATCGACGAGCGTTTGGACAGATTCAGCATTTTGCTGCGCCCATACGCGCTGCTTGCTTGATCCGGCTGCTACTTCCTCCATCGTTGCCCCCACTTGCTCCATCGCTTGTGCCGCTTCCTCCGTAATCGCAGTCAACTCGTGCGCCGACGCGGACACATCGCGAGAAAGTTGTTGGTTGGCGCTAATCATCGCACGAAATGAGGCGATTAGCGAATGGAACGATTGGGCAATACGCGCAAATTCATCATTTGAAGAAACAGGCATTTGCACCGTTAAATCCCCATTTGCCGCCTGCATGCTTGCTCGTTCAATGGCGACAATTTGCTCGCGCACCGCCATGTAAAAGGCGATAAATAAGTAAATGACAACCGCTACCGCGAACGCTCCAAAACCGATCGTCACCCATTTCTCAAACATGACCGTACGATATTCGTGATCTAAATGCTGCTGGAATGCTTGAAGCGAAAAACGGGCGAGCTCATGCAACGTTTCATGCGCATCGTTCGTTTTTTCGTATAAATCGACAGAGGTGAGCGAAATGCGATTCGTTTGTAAAAATTCACGTTGAAACAAGCTCGTCATACTTAATAAATCCGTCGCAATAATATCGTTGTATTGTTGCACTTTTTTCCGCATCGCTTCTTGATCCGCAAAAAGCGGGGCGGTCGAACGGCTGACTGTTTGCATCGCCGTTTCTAGTACGTTCGTCCAATACGTCATTTTCGAACGTTCAATTTCGTACAATTCGCTCTTTAACGTCAGTTCTGCCGCGTACGACTGCGCGCCGCCAATCGTTTCCGTTAATATTGGGACATGCTCGACGAACAAGCGGGCTAAATAATGATTGTTCATATCGTTATCGAGCGAGACGTTCGAGCGGTCAGCGATGTAAAGCAACATTTTTTGCACATCATAAATGAGCGCATTGTGGCGTTTTGTCGCTTCAGAAACGGTAAACGTCGTCCAGTTTTGTTGGATATCGTTTATTTGTTGAATAAGCTGTTTCCACTGTTGTTCGTCAATAAACGAAGCGCGTTTCTTTTGATGCACAGCTTGCAGCGAGTCAACCGATTTTTTTATCATCTTTTGCGCTTCCGCTACGTTTTCTTCTTTCCCATGTCCCAACAAAACGGTTGTCGTATATTCACGGTGCTTTTGTAAACTATACATCGCGTCAATCATCGGAGCGATATATGCAATTCCTTCGCTTTCTCGTTCAATGACCGTCGCTTTTTGCGTCAATAGCCGAACGTACAATACGCTAATCATAAAAAGAGTAAACATAAAAATGATTGCTAACAACATGAACTTTTTACTAAAAGGCAAGCGATTAAGCAACTTTTTCCCAAACGTAAACACCGCTTCATCCACGCTCCTTACGAAACCAATATGTATGTATTGTTTTCTATTTTATCAGATGATTCATAAAAATTATATAAACAAAATAAAAATTAGGCCATTAGGCCTAATTTTTATTTCGGAATAAAGCGAGCGCTTGTGCGGCTGTTTGTTGTGCGTGTTGTTGAAGTAGCGCGACCGCGCGAGCCATCGTTTCTTTCCGTTCTTCTCGTTCATGCATACATTGCTGAATATAGGAAAATAGTGCTTCGCCGTCCCAGTCGTCTCGTTCGACATGCGCAAACACCGGTTGGTTTGCTTGCTCGGCAAACGCATCAATTTTCGGATCGTACGACAAAGCGATAAACGGCGTATGGGCGACCGCTGCGAAAATAAGGGCGTGTAGACGCATACCTACAAGCAAATGAGCACTTTGAATGATCGCCATTTTCTCTTCGATGCTTGCGTCATGCGGCGCTACGACCGCATGTTCAGTCATCATCTGAAGCACACGACGGGACGTTTCATCATCATGACGTCCGTGCATCGGGATAAATACAACATCATATCCGGCTTGTACAGAGCGATCGAGCGCTACCGCTATTTTTCTTTCAAAATCACAACCGCGCGGCCAATCGCGCACCGAAACGGCAATGACTGGACGGGTAAACGATTGTTCGTTCCACCACGTCGTTGGCGACGTCGGCGGCTTCAGTCCCATCACTGGATCAGGTACGACCATGATCGACCGTTTTACACCTAACGTATGCAATAACTGAGCGGACGGCTCATCGCGCACCGTGATGCGATCGACTTGATTAAGCGTCCATCTCATGAGCCACTGATTTTGTTTTTTATTGACAGGCCCCATCCCTTGGGCATACACCATCACCGGCTTTCCTAGCCATTTCGCTAGTTGCATAATCCCAGTGTAATACGGAATGCTGCGCCAGCCCGTTTGATCTTGAAGCAAGCTGCCACCGCCGCTAATCAATCCATCACTTTCGCGGAGCGCTTGAATGATTTCGTTTATTCGCCAGCGATTGACCGCACGAACACCGTACGTTCGTTCCGTAAACGATGGGTCGTTCGACAAAACCGTCACTTGTACATGCGGATCGTGCGCACGAAGCGCCTGAATAATCGCATATAAAATAGCTTCATCTCCCACGTTATGAAAACCGTAATAGCCCGAAAGTACAATGTTCATCGTATCACCTTTTTCCATTTCCACACCGAGCGATAAGCATAAATGAGCACGACACCGAATACAAATCCGAGCCCGAGGCTATATATCGTGCGAATAAATGAAATGAAGAGCGGAATGTGCAGGTGTGTAAATGTATTGATCATCGACAGCCAGCCGATCGTTCCTACAACGAGAAGAACAGCACCTAATTGCTTTTGTCGGTTTATGACCGCTAAAGCGAGCACGTAGACTGGAAAACCGAGCAAAAATTCTTTTGTGCGCGGGCGTACGTACAACCATTCTTCTAATTTTTGTCTCGCTGCTAGTTCAAACGCACTCGCCGTTCCTGTATTGCCAGAGCGCAAGACGTAGTACGCCAACAGAGCGAAAATGATCAAGCTAAGCACGACATGTCCGACAGTAATCGGATGCTTCCATAGCCGCTTCATGAAAGGTAAAATCGGCTCTTGAACGATTGAAGGCAAAACGAGCGCGACCATCGCTACAATCGGCACGACGTAAACGAGCTTTACCCCACGAAATCCTTCGCCAACGTAAGCGATATACTCGTTTCCATACAACATCGTCACAATCCAACTGATTCCGACAAACGAAATGATGATCGCACGACTATATGCCGTCATCGTTCCGCGCCATCCTTCTTGGACGGAAGAAGGCTTGGCAGCGTAAACAGGTGTCACAATCGCTACAAGTAAAGCAAGTGCTTTCCATGCTAAATCGATTGCGAGAAATGCACCAGCCACGCTAAGAGCGAACGCCCCCCCTGCCGCCACAAATGCCCATAACGGAGAAACGAGCGAACGAATAGCGAGAAAAAGGAAAGCTGTCGTCCCAACAATTAAACCAATAGTTGCCATAGACGACCGTTCTACTGGCGCAAACGGTTCACTTTTTCCGAGCGTATAGTGGCTTGGCATATGTTGAACGATTTGTTTCATGACGGAAACGGTTTTTTCAATATTTTGGGCTGTTTCTTCGGATGTATACGGGCGAATAAATAGGGCGCGAATGTTGCGCTCTTTAATCGCACGAATCGCTACATCAACCGCTTCATTTGGCTTTCGCTGCTCTAAATTTAAACTATGCAAACGAACAACGTGCACATCCATCGCTTTTGCTAATGCCGTCAACCCTTTTGCTTCATAAAACTCCGTTGACAATAAAGCATACCCTGCACGCTTCCATCTTTCTCCCCACTTCTCCACATCTGCAGGGTAGCCTGCCACTTGTTCACCAGTAGGAAGCAGTTTTGACATATGTTCATTTTTTAACGTTTCGACTTGTTGAAGCACGCGGACGCTCGCTTCATTCATATCGCGCGCATCTGGAATGCGAAGTACAACCATAAAACCGCGTTCGATGACATGGGCGACTTTTGCTTCATCGTATCCGAGCGGCACGCGCTCGATTTTTTTCGCATTTCCTTCAATGACATAGTACGTTTTTTGATTGATTTCAACTTCTCGGACGTCATCGCCGAACGTCTCACGTAATGACGAAGCGACCGGGAACGCATCGTTAAGCGGATACACAACAAGTCCGCGCGATGGCATTTGATCGACACGTTCATTTAATAACACGAGCGTATGCTTCCATTCGTCCATCTTTAACAACAACACATGTCCTGATTTTTCAAGTGACTCGAGCGTTTCTGCTTCAATGCTCACCGTCGTTAACCCAGCTTCTTTCAGCTTCTTCCACACATGTTCGCTATCCTGTTGCAACCACGCCTCAATTTCGTCGTACGGCATGATGATTTCATACGTCCGATTGTTCCACTCCACTTCATGCCGCTTGCCTACCGCCGGGGCGATGAGCACGAGCGAAATCGCTATAATCATTAACAACCATTTTTTCACGTGTTTCATCCCTTCTTCGTTTGATTCAACCATTGGCGCATTTGCTGAAGCGTAACGCCACCGAGCGCGAAAACCACTCCAACATAAAGCAAGCCCCCTCCGATCGTTGCCGCCGCTACATAAGCGAGAGAAGCCATTCTACTAGTCGTTGGGGAAATGAAAAATAAACATGCGCCCATCATGAGTGAGGCGAGTGCGTAAATGATCGCTTGGCGATTCCAAAATGCGAGCGGAATGCGCCGACGAATCGCATAATGATTTGCCCACGTAATCAACGCATACGTGACAAACGTCGAAATGCCGGCACCGATTAGGCCGTACCGTGAAATAAACAAAACGTTTGCTCCCCATTTCACGAGACAGCCTATTACAATAATGAAAGCAGCTCGTTTCGACTCGCCAATGCCTTGTAAAATGCCGGTTCCAAGCAACGCAAATGATGTAAACAGAGAGCTTGCCAACACAACCGCCATCGTCGCGCTCCCTTCGTCATTTGTGAATAAAGCGACGTTGAGCGGAACAGTTAAAGCGGCGAGTCCTGCCGCCATGGGCCATGATAAAAAGTGCGATAGCCTAAACGACTGTTCGATCGTTTGCTGCGCTCGGTTTATTTCCCCTTTTGCGAGCTGTTTACTTAACAGCGGGATGAGCGGGAGCACAAGGGAAGATGAAAATACGGTCGCAATTTGCACGAGCGCTGTGCCACGGCTGTACAGCCCAAATAAGTAGCTCGTTTCCCCTGCTTTTATCCCATGCCAACGAAGCGCGATCGGGACGGAGAGCGAATCGACTAAATTTAAAAATGGCATCGCAAGCGCACCGAGCGCAATCGGGATAGATAAAGCTAAAATCGTTCGACTCGTCTTTATCCATTGCCCACGTGAAAGTTTTACGCGCTTCGGACGATAAAGGGAACGGCGGTACAACATGCGTAAATATATAAGGCTAGCAAGCGCACCGAGCGGTGAACCGATCATGATTCCCCCTGCCACGACATCGTCTGGATACGCAACGCGAACCATATAAAAAGCAAGCAGTAAAATAAAAGCAACGCGCACAAATTGCTCAAGTACTTGCGACGCAGCTGTCGGCTTCATATCTTCAAGCCCTTGGAAAAAGCCGCGATATACAGCCATATACGGCGAGATAAGCAACGTCGTACTGACGACGATAATCGCCCATTGCGCTTCCTTGCCACCTAGTGCTTGGGCGATCCATGAGGAGCCTCCTGCAAGGAGCGAAAAGCTGAGCACGCCGAAACTAAATGCCAACATGCTCGCCGTCTGCACGAGACGCGCCACTTCATCTTCTTTTTGCTGCGCGCGCGCTTCCGAAATTAATTTTGACACCGCGATAGGAATGCCTGCGACAGATAAAATTAAAGCAACCATATAAAGCGGGTAAACGAGACTGAAAATACCGAGCACTTTATCCCCTGCAATATTTTGCAACGGAATACGAAAAATGCTGCCGAGCACTTTCGAAATAATCGTACCGATCGTCAAAATCATCGTTCCTTTTATAAATGACTGACTCATTTTCCGACAACCTTCTGTTTTAAGATGGTCCACGCAAAGCGCGGCAACGCAAGCATTCGTTTCGCCCGCGTCGGCTGTTTTAACAGTCGATACAACCATTCTAAATGGAGACGAATCCATAGTTCAGGCGCGCGCTTCACCACGCCAGCAAGCACGTCAAAACTACCTCCGACGCCCATCCATACACCGCGTCCAACCGTTTGTATATGTTGAGAAATCCACTGTTCTTGTTTCCCCATGCCTAACGCGACAAAGACAAAGTCCGGTTCGGCTCGCTTCACTTCTTCGATGATCGTTTCATCGTTCCAATCGAAGTAGCCGTTGCGTACTCCGACTAAACGAGCGTTCGGATAGCGGTCGCGCACATGTTTCGCTGCCGCTTGTACAACTTCTTCTTTTGCGCCGATCATATATACGCGATATTCATGCTCATCGGCAAGCTGCAAACAGCGGCAAAGCAAGTCGTAGCCAGCCACTCGCTCTGGAAGCGGCGTTCCGAGCAGCTCAGCCGCTTTCACGACCCCGATGCCATCCGCGACGACGTAATCCGCTTGCTGAATGGTCGCCATATATGTAGGCTCCTCATTCGCTTTCATCACAATTTCAGGATTGGCCGTAACGATAAAACAAGGGTTTTGTTGCTTCACGCGCGCGTGAATAGCGGAAACGACTTCATCCATCGTCGCGCGCACAAATGGAACTCCAAGTATGTGAATCGTTTGAAACGACATAAAAAACTCTCCTTCGCTTCGATCATTCGACAACATTATTAATCATATCACATGAATATAACAATTGACTATTTCTTCTTTGTCATAACATTGGTAAACTAATGGTATACATATGTGCATAAGAAAGGGTTGCATACGCGATGGAACAATGGACAAACGATACCGTCAACCGAACGATAATGGCTCTCGTTCAACAATTAACAAAAGATTGGACGAAGACGAAAGTACACTCCGAAATATTAGAGATTTTTATGAAAATGCGCATGGAAACGAAAACAGAGGAAGAATACGTTTCGTTATTGTTGACGAACGTCGCTTTTGCGACGGAATCAAGTTTCGCGCTAAACAAAATATTTGAGCTTATTTTGCTCAATAAACAATTTCCTCCTGCAGAAGCTGTGCAAGCGTGGGTTACCGATGCCCATGAAAAAATTGAACAACAATTGCCGACGTTGCGCGACATGTATCAAAAACATTTTAGCGGCGAAGAAAATATGAAGCGGAAACTTGAACTAAGCTACTGCCCTGTATTATTAAGCAATCGTATCAAAACAGATTTTATTTTTGCTTTCATTCACGAACAAAACCAGCCGATGATGAAAGACTTTTTCCATGCCGATCCAAAAGCGGTGCTCGAAGCGCTTCATCACATCAGCGGCTTTTTCGCAAGCATGATTTTAGAAGGAATTGAACTGATATAAAAAAGGGAGCCGATTCGCTCCCTTT
>NZ_DAITON010000081.1:0-10627 GCF_036834105.1 Anoxybacillus sp.
AGCTTCTCCCCAACATCATACCGCTTTCCTTCAAACTCATACGCAAAGACGCGTTGGATTTCGTTTAGCTTTTGAATCGCGTCGGTCAGTTGAATTTCGCCGCCGGCGCCGGTTTCTTGTTTTTCAAGAAACATGAAAATTTCTGGCGTTAATATGTATCGACCCATAATCGCTAAGTTGGATGGGGCGGTGCCTGGTGCTGGTTTTTCGACGAATTGACGGACTTGGTAGCGGCGGCCTTTTTTGTCGATCGGGTCGATGATGCCGTAGCGATGCGTTTCGTCGTCTGCGACTTGTTTCACTCCGATGACAGAGCTTCTCGTTTGTTCAAATTCGTTCATCAGTTGTTTTAAACACGGTGTTTCGGCTTGAACGATGTCGTCGCCTAACAGGACAGCAAATGGTTCATCGCCAATAAATTTACGGGCGCACCAGACGGCGTGGCCTAGTCCTTTTGGTTCTTTTTGACGAATGTAATGAATGTCGACTTTGGACGGCTCTTTTACTTTTTCAAGCAAGTCGTGTTTGTTGCTTTTTAGTAAAGCTTGTTCGAGCTCGAACGCATGATCGAAATGGTCTTCAATTGCGCGCTTTCCTTTTCCGGTGACGATAATAATATCTTCAATGCCTGATTCGATTGCTTCTTCGACGATATATTGAATCGTCGGCTTGTCGACGATCGGAAGCATCTCTTTTGGCATCGCTTTTGTCGCAGGTAAAAATCTTGTTCCAAGCCCAGCTGCTGGGATAATCGCTTTTCTTACCGTTTTCACATACATCCCTCACTTCCTAAACTGTACACCCACGTATACGCTATATATGCATAACCTATACGTCGATGTACAAAAAAATAGCTCCCATGGGGAGTTAGTTTGGTAGACGTGTTTTTAAATTTAAAATTTCTTTTTCATGTTCAATCATTTTATCAAATATGACATCGGATCTACGCTGCAAATAAGCAACCGTCACATCCATTGATTTTTTTATGCTTGTCAAATCATTTATGACTAGTACCTGGTTGTTTTTTGATATGCGTAGCTCTTCAAGAATCTTTTCTTGCGTCCGTTCCATATTTCCGAGTGATTGTTTCATATCGACCATATCATTTTCTAGCTTGTGTTGACCTGCTTGTAATTGTGCAACATCTTGTTGTAATGCTTGTTGGCCTGCTTGTAATTGTGCGACGTCTTGTTGTAATGCTTGTTGACCGGCTTGTAATTGTGCGACGTCTTGTTGTAATGCTTGTTGGCCTGCTTGTAACTGTGCGACGTCTTGTTGTAATGCTTGTTGGCCTACTTGTAGCTCTGTTACATCTTGCTGGATTTGAGCAACACTCTTTTCTAATGCTTTTTGACCGCGTTGTAACTCTTGTTGCGTTTGTTCAACACGTTCCAATCGCTCATGAACAGGCTGTAGTTCTTCCTTTAATACAGAGCGAAGCAAAGCTTTTAATTCTTGGCTCATTTGTATCTCTCCTTTACCATTTCTCTCATTATAACACGGCAAAAAAGAGACATAAATAAAAAACAAGGTTAGCATTGGGCATCTAACCCGCCCTCACACCGCACCATCGACGACAAGCGTCTAAGGTGGCAAGACCGTCATCGTCCCCACCCACAGCACGGCCGAGTGCCTCCGTTGATAACGGTAAGGAGACATCACCGAAAACATGTAGACAACCGTCATCGGCGTCTAGCGAAAAAAGAAAGCTGATATCGACAAACGTGCGAAACCAGCAAGGTATAACTAATCTATACTACGTATAAACGACATATAAAACTCAGAAAATACCTAAAAACTTTTTCTTCTTAATTCGCTCCGGTGCATCTTTATACAACGTTTCGTTCGCGACAAGCAGTTCGGCGTTTTCACGGAAAACGTATACTGCTTGCGAGCCGAACTGTTTTTGGATGACGTCGTACGCTTCGCGCATATGGAATGCCCGTGACGTCGTATTGTGCGCATCCGATGCGATTAAATGAGCTAAGTTCGCTTCGATGATTTGTAAAGAAAAAGTCTTAATTTTTTTGCCGAACTTACCAGCAATACTTCCTGCAGTCAACTGTGTCAATGCTCCTTTTTTCACAAGGTCGTATAGCTTCGTCGGATGTTCGATCAGCTCACTATTTCGCTCCGGATGGGCGATAATAGGGACGAGACCTTGCAGCTGAATATCGAACAGCAGCTGCTCGGTGTAACGTGGAACGTGATTGCTTGGTAGCTCGATTAAAACGTATTTCGTTTCTGCGAGAGGCAAAATATCACCGTCTCGGTAACCGTCTAGCCATTCCCCATAAATGCGTACTTCTTGCCCGGGTAAAACAGAAAGGGGAATGCGATGGTATTGCAGCGCTTCATTCAATGCATAAACGTGTTCCATAATGGACGATTTATCGTTTTCAAACGCTCCGTTGCGGTGATGGGGAGTTGCGATGATTGTTGTAATTCCCTCCGCAACAGCTGCTTTTGCCATCTCAATTGCATCATCGAGCGTTTTCGCCCCGTCATCGACGGACGGTAAAATATGACTATGAACGTCAATCATCACAATCCCCCCTTCGATCTATCGACATGAAAGAAATTTTTCTCATATTTTTCGACAAATTCCTGTACCTAGTTCATATTAACATAGGAAAATAGTATGATGCAATATACAATTTTTGTCGAATTTTGTCTATTTGTTACCGTAGTAATAGTAATAGCTGCTTTCTTTTTGCTTCTTTTGATTCAGCACGATACCGAGCAGCTTTCCTTTTGCGTTAATGAGTAGTTCTTTCGCTTTTTGTGCAGCTTCAATTTCTGTCTTTCCGCTATGGACGACAAGAATCGTTCCATCGCATTGGTTCGCTAAAATTTGCGCATCGGTCACCGCAAGTACTGGCGGAGTGTCAAATAAAACAAGGTCAAATTGCTTATACGCTTCTGCTAGTAGTTCTTCCATCGCAGAAGAACCGAGCAATTCCGCTGGATTCGGCGGAATAGGGCCGCTCGTTAAAACAAATAAATTGTCAACGTCTGTTTCTTTAACAGCCGTTTGAAAAGGCGCTTGTTTCGTTAATACATTCGTTAAGCCAACATGATTGTCTTTGCGAAACGTATAGTGCACGGTCGGTTTTCGTAAGTCCGCATCGACTAACAACACTTTCTTCCCTTGTTGGGCAAACACGACAGCTAAATTGGCAACTGTTGTCGATTTCCCTTCTGCAGGAGCAGAGGAAGTAACCATGAGCGAACGAAGAGGGCGATCGACGACAGAAAATAAAATGTTCGTACGAATCGTCCGATATTGTTCGGAAATTGGTGACTTCGGATTTGTTTTTGTAATTAATGAGCGCATCGTACGTGCGAACGTCTGTTTTTTCTTTTTAAGAACCAACCGTCTCACCCCGCATTTGTTTTTTTGCATGCAACACGTGAGCATCATTGCCCTCTTCATCAATCGTCGTTACCGATCCTAGCACCGGCAACTGCAGCAACTTTTCTACATCTTGTTCATTTTTGATCGTATTATCTAAATACTCCAACAAGAATGCTAAACCGACACCTGTCATCATGCCAACGACGAAAGCGATCGCCATGTTTAATAGCGGTTTTGGTTTGACTGGAACGGGTTGTTCTTTCACTTCCGCTTTCGCTAAAATATTGACATTGTCGACGTTCATAATTTTCACAATCTCGCGTTGAAACACGCTAGCTACCGTGTTGGCAATATCGGCCGCCATATGCGGATCGGCATCTTCAACTGTTACGTTAACAACTTGTGAATCTTTTTCGCTTGTGACGTTAATTTTTTTGTTTAACTCCTCAACCGGCATATCTAAATCTAGCTCTGATTTTACAATATCTAAAATGGCCGGGCTTTTCATAATGACGTTATACGTATTAATAAGCTGCAAGTTCGTTTGAATTTCACTAATGTTGTAAATCGGTTGTTCGTTTTTCGCTTGGTTGACGAGCAGTTGTGTTGATGCTTGATAAATCGGTGTTAACACAAAATAGCTGACGATGCCGCTCGTCATCGTAGCGATCACCGTAATCGCAACAATAAGCCACATGCGTTTGCGCAACGTCTGAAATAGTTCTCGTAAGCTAATCGTCTCTTCCATAGTTTCCTCCTAAACACTCATTTTTCGACAAACATTCGACTAATTCCATTATAAATGGACAATCTATAATTCTCTACCCTTTTTGTAAAAAAATTTACAAATAAAAACCAGCAGTTTCTTCTTCTGCCGGTTTAATGAATCATTTCGCCATCTTCACTTTCTTGTCCTAATACTCGCTTCGCTTCATTGATCATGTCGTACATTTCTTGTACCGTATACTCACGATTTGGCAACGGCTCGTCATACGCTTGATAATATAAAATTTCTGCTAGTTTTCGTTGTTTGACGCTCGCTCGTTTCGTTAGCTTTTCTTTTTTTTTAATTCATGTTGAAGACGTTCAATATGATATTTTGCTTCTAGTTTACAGCCGTAAGGAAAATCATCGATGCCAAGCCGTTCAACGAGACGGTTAATTTCTGCAATTTGTTCGTCCGTTGGAGGTTCATTGACGAGCTGGTCAATGATTTCGTTAATGCGGTCGGCAAGTTGTTCGTGAAATTGCGGATTCGCTTTCATCGCATCATCTAATTCAGCAAACCATGCGGCTTCGTTGTATAAATAATGGCGCCATTGTTCCATGAATTTCGCTGCATCGTACTGCGTCTCATCCCAACCGATGCTTGCCATATATCGTCCAAACACTTTTTTTATAGATAACGTCATATTCATCTTCATACGATGAGGAAGCTGTTTCAACATATATAAAACCCTCCATATGATAATCGTCAACCGTTAATGTACCATAAAAAAAGAATGTTGACAAAGTTGTTTTATAACTTTGTTACGTATTATAGGAAAGGAGGGAATAAAAAAACGTAAGAGGAAGCCCCTTACGTTTTTATTCGTCCGTATTGTCTGCGTCATTCATATCTTCCGCATCTTCGACAGCGTCTTCTTCATCTGGTACGGCATCGTTTTCATCGTCGCCGACACCTTCGTTTGTATCTTCGCCTGGCTGCATTTCTTCTTGGTTGTTCATATCGTTGTCTGTATCATCGTTATTGCAGCCTGTAACGACCATGACGGCAATGAGCGCGCTAATAAGCTTAAGTAGCCATAGTTTTTTCATTGCATATCTCCTTTCTTAGGCATATGTAATCACTTATAACATGCCCAGAAAAAAGGAACATATGCATTATTTTTTCTCACCTAAAGCAAACATAATATCTGTTTCGCATACGAGTTCGCCATCGACTGTGGCGATGCCTTTTCCTTTCCCGATTGCCCCTTTGAAGCGAATCATCTCCACTTCTAGACGTAATTGATCGCCCGGTTTTACTTGTTTTTTAAAGCGGCAGTTGTCAATGCCGGTGAAGAAAGCAAGACGTCCGCGGTTTTCTTCTTTCATTAACATCGCGACCGCCCCTACTTGCGCTAGCGCCTCGACGATCAGCACGCCAGGCATGACCGGGTAGTCCGGGAAATGGCCGACGAAAAATTGTTCGTTTGCGCTAACGTTTTTTATGCCGACGGCGCGCTTTCCTTCTTCCACTTCAACAATGCGGTCAACGAGCAAAAACGGATAACGATGTGGAATGATTTGTTGAATGTGTTGAATATCGAGCATACATTGTTCCTCCTTTATAAAAAAACGGAAGGATCTCCCTTCCGTCGTTTGTTTTCAATGTATCACGTTTTGAAGTGGTCTGTCCACTATTGTTTTTCGATTAAGTCGATAATATGTTGCCATGTTGTCGGCTTTAACGCTTCAAATGGATTTCCGTCGCCAAGCACGCCGTAGCCAACCATCGCTCCTGCCAATGCGCTCATCGTAATAAAGCAAAGGACAAGGAGTAAACGAAGCCAAATCGGAATGAGGCGGCGGCGCAGGCGTTGTTTCGTTTGTTTTTCTTCCATCGTCTTCCCTCGCTATGAACGAATGCCGTTAATTAGCCCCATCATTTGATCAGATAATGTAATGGCGCGGGCGTTGAGTTGATACGAACGCTGAGTGATGATCAGTTCGCTCATTTCTGTCGCCAATTCAACGTTTGATTGTTCTAAGGCGTATTGTTGTAATGAAATGTCGTTACGGTTGTTGCCTAATAAATTAACGGTAACGTCTTCGCGATTCACGTTCGTCGGGAAAGCAAAACGGTTATCGCCAAGCGCTTGCATAAGCTGCGGGCGCGTCACGTATGATACGCCGATGTTGATCGTCTGCATCATATTTCCGTTTGGTGCGATGAATCGCAGCGTACCGTTTTGTGTGACTTGAATGTCTTTAAATCCTTCGCGCACCGTAATCGGTTCGTTATTTTCATCTACGACGGCATATCCATCTGCCGTTACAAGCATGAGTTCATTTGGATTGTTCGCCGACGGGCTAAGGTAAAAAGCACCGTCGCGCGTATATTGAATGTCGCCATCGACAGCGATGCGGAAAAATTGTCCTTCTTTCGTTAAAGCAAGATCTAATGGGCGATCGGTTTTGACGATCGAACCTTGTTTCATTTGCATATACGTAGATGCGACTTTCGCCCCGACGCCAAGGCGGATGCCTGTCGGGGTGAGGCGCGGTGCCTCATCTGTCTTTGGCAAGTTCGTAAACTGTTGAGCGAGCAATTCTCCAAAGACGGCATCGCGCTTTTTATATCCCGTTGTATTGACGTTAGCGATATTATGGCTAATCGTATCGAGTTGTTGGTGCAGTTGGTTCATCGTGTTGGCGGCAGTAATTATTGACCGAAGCATCCTTATCCCCCTACTTTAAGCGGCCGATTTCGTTTGCCGCTTTGTCCATACTTTTATCGTACGCTTGTAAAATTTTTTGGTTCGCTTCAAAGGCGCGATAAGCCGACAGCATATCCGTCATCGCGCGAGAAAGATCGACGTTTGAACGTTCAACGTATTGCTGGCGAATCGTATACGTTTGCGCAAGTGGAAGGGCGTTTTCTGACCGAAATAAACCGTTTCCTTCTTTCACAAGCGCTTGAACGTTTTGCGCATAAGCGATGCCGAGGCGGGCGATTGGCGCGCCGTTTTTCGTGATCGTTCCATCAGATGAGACGGTAAACTGCTCGTCGCCAACGACGATGCGGTTTCCGTTTTCATCAAGCACGTATAAGCCGTCCGTCGTCGTTAATGCACCGTCCGCATCAATTGTAAAGTGACCGTTGCGCGTATAACGAACGTCGCCCGTTTCGTTTTGAACGGTAAAAAATGATGTGCCCGTGCCATCGACAATCGCTACATCAGTGTTGTTGCCTGTTTCGCGTATATCTCCTTGCGCAAAGTTTGGCACAAGTTCTTGCACGTATACCCCTGTTGAGAGCGGACCAATGTATGTACGATCGCGCCACGTCAACTTTTTCTCCGTCGGAATGGTCGTCTGTTGGATGCGGTTCATCAACATGTCAGGAAAAGCCCGCAGCGACGCTTGGTCAGCCTTATACCCTGGCGTGTTGGCGTTTGCGATATTGTTCGTCATCATTTCGATGCGGCGTTGTTGAGAAAGCATGCCGGAAGCCGCTGTATATAATCCGCGAAACATAAAACGCCCCCCTAACCGTTTTTACACTACTTCCATTATAAAAGAAAAAGGGGGAAAAAGCGAATAGGTACCATTTCCCAATGGCACCTACACGAGTTGACGATATGGAGCTTTGTCAATGTTATCAAGCATTAATCCTGTGCCAATCGCCACGCAATCCATCGGGTTTTCTGCGATAAAGACCGGCACTTTCAATTGTTGCGCAAGCAGTTGATCCATGCCATGAAGCAACGCGCCGCCCCCGGTTAAAAAAATGCCGCGGTCAATAATGTCCGCCGATAGTTCAGGTGGTGTGCGCTCAAGTACGCTTTTCGCCGTTTGGACGATCGTATATACCGTTTCACGCAACGCTTTTTCAATTTCTCCAGAACGAATCGTAATCGTTCGCGGTAAGCCCGTCACTAAATCGCGGCCGCGAATGTCCATCGCTTCATCGCGCGCGTTCGGAAACACAGTAGCGATGTTCATTTTAATTTCTTCCGCTGTCCGCTCCCCGATTAACAATTTATATTCGCGCTTAATGTAATGTAAAATTTCTTGATCAAATTTATCGCCCGCTACTTTAATTGATGCCGATGTAACGATGTCGCCCATCGATAATACCGCAACGTCCGTCGTGCCCCCACCGATGTCGATGACCATGTTTCCTGAAGGCTGGAAAATATCCATTCCTGCACCGATAGCTGCCACTTTCGGCTCTTCTTCTAAATATACTTTTTTGCCGCCGCTTTTTTCCGCTGCTTCTTTAATTGCTTTTCGTTCGACCGATGTAATGTTTGTCGGGCAGCAAATTAAAATGCGCGGTTTCACAAACCATCCTTTGACGTTCAACTTGCTTAAAAAATGTTTCAACATCGCTTCGGTAATTTCGAAATCCGCAATGACTCCGTCTTTTAACGGACGGATCGCAACAATATGCCCAGGCGTGCGCCCAACCATACGCCGCGCTTCTTCCCCTACCGCTAACACCCGTTTCGTATGTTGATCAATCGCAACGACGGAAGGTTCGTTTAATACGATGCCTTTTCCTTTTACATAAATCAACACGTTCGCCGTGCCGAGGTCGATGCCGATATCCCTTGCGAAAAACATATATGTTCCTCCTTGCCATTTCTCCTAATACATTATTCTACCACAATGATGTCGAAAAAAAGAGAACATTTTTGACAAGGGGAACGAGAAATTTACGTCGCTTGCTCGGTTTCTTTTTTATACTTTTTCTTCGTTGCTTCTCCTCCACGCAAATGGCGAATGGATTTATGGTAATCTAAAATTTCTTTTACTTCATTCGCTAATTCGGGGTTAATTTCCGGGAGCCGCTCCGTTAAATCTTTATGCACGGTGCTTTTAGACACACCGAACTCTTTCGCGATGACGCGAACGGTTTTTCTCGTCTCCACGATATACTTGCCAATCTTGATTGTACGCTCTTTGATGTAATCGTGCACACTGCTCGCCCTCCCTAAGTTGGATGTGAGAAGTGTGAAATGAGACGTATAAGGCGTTGATCGCAGTGGCGTTTACTCGCTCATAACAAAGTCGTCAAGCTCATCTACTAATCGTTCATCTCACCTCAAACACCCTCGTTGTTCAAGTTTGTAATAGTGTATTAGGAAGAAAGAAAATATATGCCATAAAAAAGCGAACAGATGAGCATTTTGCCCATCTGTTCATGTTCTCGCCATTCCGATCGACGCATCTGGAACTGTGCTCGATGGATCGCTTTGTTGTTCATCTGTTTTTTCTTGATTCGTTTCTTGTTGTTCCGTTTGTTGTTCGATTGCGCTAAGCGGTTGATCGAAGTAGGCGACAGGATTGACTGCTTGCCCGTCTTTGCGAATTTCGAAGTGGACGTGCACGCCTGCTTCTTGATTAAATTCGTTTGTGCCCGCTTTTGCGATCACTTGTCCTTGTTTCACTGTATCGCCAACTTTTACTTGTACATCTTTTAATGATTGATATACCGTTACAACGCCGCGATCGTGTTGAATATGAACGACGTAACCGAAGAGCGGATCTTTCTCCGCCTTAATGACCGTTCCGCTTAACGATGCGGTCACATCAAAGCTTTCGCCGTTTTTCATCGCGATGTCGACACCTTTGTTCGGATAATATTCATCATTATAAGAGACGAGAGCAGCTTCTTGTTCTTCAGCTGAGGCTTGAAAATCGTAAAATGGTTTAGCGATTTCAACAGCGTTTGGATCAAGGACAGGCATAGCAATTTGTTCGACCGCTTGTTGTACAGGGACAGACTCTGGCTCATTGACCGCTGTTCCCGGCTTTGTTTGCTCGTCGACAGGCGGTTGGACGATATCGTTCGTTCTGCTTTGGAACCAAAGCACGCCTGTTAAAATAAGCGCGGCACTTAACAAATAAATCGAAGGAACAACCCAACGTTTACGGAACAACTTTGAAACTTTTTTGTTTTCTTCTTTCATGTTCATCACCTCAGCAACCATTGTGAACAGAAAGAAGAACATTTATACACATGAATACAAAAAAATTTGCCGCTTCAAAATTTTGAAGCGACGAGCGAAACGTCTTGAATGCGTACCCCTTGGTAATAATATGTGACAATATCTTTATACGTTTTTCCTTGCTTCGCTAAAAAGTTGGCACCGTATTGACTCATGCCGACTCCATGTCCGTATCCTTTCGTCGTAATGACGATGTTGTGCCCTTGCCTTGTCCATGTAAAATCCGTCGATTTTAATTGTAGCTTTTCGCGTACTTCACGGCCGGTCAGCTGCTTGCCATTGATGTCGACAAGGGCTACTCGCTTGCCTGGGGTGCGCGCAATCACTTTGCCGACAGAGCCGTCTTTTGGCAATGTCACACCGAGCCGTTGTTCAAATTCACGAACAGAGAACGTCACTTGTTCGTAAAACTTCGGTGATTGTTCATCCCACGGGCTTTCCACGCTCGTTAAGTACGGAAAGGCGTTTTGCCAATACGCTTCTGAGTTTTCGGTATAGCCGTTGCTCGTCGAGAAAAATGCCGCTTCGATCGGCTCGTTGTTGTACG
>NZ_DAITON010000082.1:0-10627 GCF_036834105.1 Anoxybacillus sp.
TTATATATTTCAATCGTTCCACCCCTTTTCGTCTTTAACTTTATTTTGCAAAACTTCTTCTATCTTTATGCGTCGATTCATATATATAAACAACAATCCCGTCCACCGACGGTCGTCAAGGGGGAGAAAACGTGAGCAAAAAAATATACGTATTAGATACAAACGTTCTTTTACAAGACCCGTATTCCATTTTTTCCTTTCAAGATAATGAAGTCGTCATCCCGGCTGTCGTGTTAGAAGAAGTGGACTCAAAAAAACGATATATGGACGAAGTAGGACGAAACGCGCGCCAAGTGTCCAAACTTATTGATCAATTGCGCCAAAACGGCAAACTTCATGAAAAAATTCCACTCCATAACGGCGGTGTGCTGCGCATTGAATTAAACCATCGCTCGTTTCAGCAACTGCAAGAAATTTTCATTGAAAAAACGAACGACAATCGCATTTTGGCGGTCGCTAAAAATTTATTGCTTGAGGAGCAGACGAAAGAACATGGGCGCCCCGTCATTTTAGTAAGCAAAGATGCGCTCGTGCGCGTCAAAGCAGATGCGATCGGGCTTGAAGCGGAAGATTTTTTAAGCGATCGCGTCGTAGAAATTGACCATATTTACACCGGCTTTTTAGATTTGTACATAAGTCCAGAACATTTAGCGCGCTTTTATGAAAAAGGTGAGCTTGTGCTTGCCGAAATCACGAACCATCCGTTTTATCCGAATCAATTTATCGTCATGAAAGACGCGCTTGGCGGCTCTTCATCGGCGCTTGGCATTGTCGATCATACAGGAAAAAAAGTGCGCAAACTCGTGTTTCATTACGATCACATTTGGGGCATTCGCCCGCGCAACGTGCAACAAACGATGGCATGTGAATTGCTGTTGCGCACCGACATTCCGCTCGTGACGCTCATCGGAAAAGCGGGAACAGGAAAGACGCTTCTTGCGTTAGCAGCAGGACTGATGCAGACGGAAGATTTGCGGCTATATAAAAAGTTGCTCGTTGCTCGCCCGATCGTGCCTGTCGGGAAAGATATCGGCTATTTGCCGGGGGAGAAGCAAGAAAAATTACGGCCGTGGATGCAGCCGATTTTCGATAACTTGCACTTTTTATTTGATACGAAAAAGCCAGGTGAACTTGACGCCATTTTATCAGGAATGGGCTCGATTGAAGTGGAGGCGCTCACATATATACGCGGACGAAGCATTCCGGAGCAGTTCATTATTATTGACGAAGCGCAAAATTTAACGAAACATGAAGTGAAGACGATTTTAACGCGCGTAGGAGAACGAAGTAAAATTGTGTTAATGGGTGACCCTGCTCAAATCGACCATCCGTATTTGGACGAATACAATAACGGGCTCACATACGTCGTTGAAAAATTTAAAGAACAAAAAGTCGCTGGACACGTGCGGTTAATTAAAGGAGAGCGTTCGTCGCTTGCGCAACTTGCCGCCGATCTTCTATAAAGCAAGAAAAGAGGCGAAAGGCCTCTTTTCATTCGACGATAAACGCCCGCACGTGTGTGATCGGATTGGAGCGGTTTGAGCCATCGCCGAAATAAATATGGACAGGCCCGTCTTCTTTTAACGGCTTGCCGTCTTTTGAGAAACATAATAAAAGTTCGTATGCTTCTGCTAGTGAAACGGTCGTATCGCCGTGTTCTGTGACGATGACGACGCGCGTCGCATCATCGTTTGGCTCGGCGTTGCGCAAAAATGGAGCAAACTTCATGCCAAACGTGCCTGTCAATATTTTTTCTTTTTCAAATTGTTTTTCCGTTTGTAGCGTTGGTGGGGAGACAGCTCCCTCTTGAATTTCACGATCCCAATATGCTGAAATTTTTTGAATATCGTCCGTCTCTTTCCGTTGTGTTACCTCGCGATTGCTTGTAAAATAAGTATGTACATCTACTTTTCGATCGTCGAAAATCCATACGCTCGGATCGAGTGTAATCGTAAATTTCACGTTCCCTTTGATGACGATTACCATATCCATTCCCCCTATCTGCCTTTCATTATATGATGAAAGCGCTTGTTTGTAAAATTGTATAGCAAGCCGTCTTGCTTGCATTTTTTTCGTATTCACGATAAGATGAAGAAACAGGAACGTACGGAACGGAGGGGTCAGCGTGACGCCTGAAGTGGCGATAAACTTTCGAGAAAGAGCCTATTCGTTATTGCAAGCGGATGCGGAAAAAATCGTCAAGCTCATTCAAGTGCAAATGGATCATTTAACGATGCCGCAATGTCCGCTATATGAAGAAGTGTTAGATACGCAAATGTTCGGTTTGTCCCGTGAGATTGATTTTGCCATTCGGTTAGGACTTGTCGATGAAAAAGACGGGAAGGCGATTTTAGACCGACTGGAACGCGAACTTTCGGCATTGCATGAAGCGTGCACGAAAAAGAAGAAAAAATGAAAAAAACTCAAACGAATTTCGTTTGGGTTTTTTTTGTTTTATAGTACAATGAAAGCAAAGAAGAAAAAGGAAGATGGAGCATATGCGTTTGAAAACGTTCGTGAAATACCACGACTATCCGTTCATCCTCGCTGTATGTTTATTATCGTTGTTCGGGCTTGTAATGGTATATAGCGCGAGCATGATTACCGCGGTTGTCCGCTTTCATACCCCGAGCGATTACTTTTTTCAAAAACAAAAATGGGCATGGGTGATCGGGGCGTGCATGTTTGTGCTCATGGCCTTTGTTCCGTACAAACATTATGCGCGCAAAAAGTTTTTGCAGTTCATTTTTTTCATTATGCCGCTGCCGCTCATATACGTCCTTTTATTTGGACATACGGCAAACAATGCGACGAGCTGGATTAAAATTGGTCTCATTCGCATTCAGCCGGCTGAGTTTGCGAAGATCGGTTTAATTATTTATTTAAGCGGCGTGTTGGCCAACAAGCAAAAAAAGCTGCTCACATCGCCGCAAGAAGCGCTGTTTCCTATTTACTATATGCTGTTTATTTGTTTGCTTATTTTTTTACAGCCAGACGTTGGAACGATGTTGATTATTATGGCGATTTGTGCAGCCATCGTCTTTGCTTCCGCAGCAAGCAAACGGCTGTTAATGAAACAGTTGTTATTGTTTTGTTTCATTGCTGGGATTGTCATGCTCGTTTTCGGTCCATTTGTATACGATAAAGTGTTTACAAAAGAGCGGTTATCGCGCATCGACAGCTTTTTGCATCCGTTTGACTATGCGGAGGATGACGGATTCCAACTCATCAACTCATATTTTGCAATCGCAAACGGGGGACTAAAAGGTCTTGGCCTTGGACAAGGCATTCAAAAATACGGCTATTTGCCAGAAGCGCATACGGACTTTATTATGGCAGTCATCGCCGAGGAGCTTGGTTTATTTGGCGTTTCATTCGTCCTCATCTTATTGTCGTTTATCGTATTGCGCGGCTTCGTCATCGCGAGAAAATGTCAAGATGCGTTCGGCAGTTTATTAGCTATCGGCATTTCGGCGATGATCGGCATTCAATCGTTTGTTAATCTTGGCGGCTTGACAGGACTCATTCCGATTACAGGAGTGACGCTTCCGTTTGTCAGCTACGGCGGCTCATCCCTCGTTTTACTGATGATGTCTGCGGGGGTGCTTGCGAACATTTCCGCGGTAACAACGTATGAACAAAAACATAAAACGAAAAAGGAAAGCAATATTCAAAAAAATCATATTTCTTTTTCGTAATCCTATTTACAAATACAGAAAATTCGTTATAGTTTTTATATGAACGATAGGGGGAGGATGCATAATGAGGCGTATTCAAAAAGTACTTGTTGCAAACCGTGGTGAAATTGCGATTCGCGTGTTTCGCGCGTGCAATGAGCTCGGCATTCGCACCGTTGCGATTTACTCGCGCGAAGATGCTGGATCGTATCATCGCTACAAAGCGGATGAAGCATATTTAGTCGGCGAAGGAAAAAAGCCGATTGAAGCTTATTTAGACATTGAAGGCATCATCGAAATTGCGAAAATGCATGATGTAGATGCCATTCATCCGGGCTATGGCTTTTTATCGGAAAACATCGAATTTGCAAAGCGATGTGAAGAAGAAGGCATCATTTTTATCGGACCGCGCCAACAACATTTAGATATGTTCGGCGATAAAGTGAAAGCGCGCCACCAAGCGAAACAAGCGGGCATTCCAGTTATTCCGGGAAGCGACGGCCCTGTGCAAAGCTTGGAGGACGTGTTGCGCTTTGGTGAGACATACGGTTATCCGATGATCATTAAAGCAGCGTTAGGCGGCGGCGGTCGTGGGATGCGCATTGTCCGTTCGCAAGCGGAAGTGAAAGAAGCGTACGAACGCGCCAAATCAGAGGCAAAAGCGGCATTTGGTAGCGATGAAGTATATGTTGAAAAATTAATTGAACGTCCAAAACATATTGAAGTGCAAATTTTAGGTGATGCATACGGCAACATTGTTCATTTATACGACCGAGATTGCTCGGTGCAACGGCGCCATCAAAAAGTCGTTGAAGTAGCGCCAAGCGTGTCGCTTTCGGAGACGTTGCGCGAAAACATTTGCGAAGCGGCAGTAAAATTGATGAAAAACGTGCAATATGTCAACGCAGGGACGGTCGAGTTTCTCGTTTCGGGCGATGAGTTTTACTTCATTGAAGTAAACCCGCGCATTCAAGTCGAACATACGATTACGGAAATGATTACAGGCATTGACATCGTTCAGTCGCAAATTTTAATTGCGGAAGGACATGCGCTACATAGCGAAAAAGTAGGCATTCCGAAACAAGAAGATATTGGCGTTCATGGCTATGCGATTCAATCGCGCGTGACAACGGAGGATCCGTTAAACAACTTCATGCCAGATACAGGAAAAATTATGGCGTATCGTTCCGGCGGTGGCTTCGGCGTTCGTTTAGACGCTGGAAATAGCTTTCAAGGGGCGGTCATTACACCATATTACGATTCGCTGTTAGTGAAAGTGACGACGTGGGCGCTCACGTTTGAACAAGCGGCGGCAAAAATGTTGCGCAACTTGCGCGAGTTTCGTATTCGCGGCATTAAAACGAACATTCCGTTTTTAGAAAACGTCGTCCAACATCCGAAGTTTTTAAAAGGCGAATACGATACGTCGTTTATTGATACGACACCGGAGCTATTTATTTTCCCGAAACGAAAAGACCGCGGAACGAAAATGTTGTCGTATATCGGAACGGTGACAGTCAACGGTTTTCCAGGCATCGGGAAAAAGAAAAAGCCGGTGTTTGACCCTCCTCGCATCCCGAAAGTGAACTATATCGAACCGATGCCGAAAGGGACGAAACACATTTTAGATGAACATGGCGCGGACGGGCTTGTGCGATGGATTAAAGAGCAAAACCGTGTATTGCTTACGGATACGACGTTTCGTGATGCTCATCAATCGCTGTTAGCGACGCGCGTGCGCACAAACGATTTGTTGCGCATTGCTGAGCCGACCGCGCGCTTATGGCCGCAGCTCTTCTCGATGGAAATGTGGGGCGGGGCGACGTTTGATGTCGCGTATCGTTTCTTAAAAGAAGACCCGTGGGAGCGGCTCATTCAATTGCGCGAAAAAATTCCAAACGTCTTGTTCCAAATGTTGCTTCGTGCGTCGAATGCCGTCGGATATAAAAACTATCCAGACAACGTCATTCGCGAGTTTGTCAAAAAGTCAGCCGAAGCAGGAATTGACGTGTTCCGCATTTTCGACAGCTTAAACTGGGTGAAAGGAATGACGGTTGCGATCGATGCGGTACGTCAAACAGGAAAAGTTGCTGAAGCAGCTATTTGCTATACGGGGGATATTTTTGACCCAGCCCGTACAAAATACAACCTCGACTACTATAAAAACTTAGCGAAAGAACTCGAGCAAGCTGGCGCCCACATTTTAGCCATTAAAGATATGGCAGGGCTATTAAAGCCGCAAGCTGCCTATACGTTTATTTCTGCTTTGAAAGAAGTAGTCGACATTCCAATTCATTTGCATACGCACGATACGAGCGGAAATGGCATTTACACGTACGCGAAAGCAATTGAGGCAGGAGTAGATATTGTCGACGTAGCGGTAAGTGCGATGGCTGGTTTAACGTCACAGCCGAGCGCCAATACGCTTTATTATGCGCTTGAAGGGACGGAACGTGCACCGGAAGTCGACATTGCATCGCTTGAAAAACTATCGCGCTATTGGGAAGATGTTCGCAAATATTACGCCGATTTTGAGAGCGGCATGAACGCGCCGCATACGGAAGTGTATATGCACGAAATGCCGGGCGGACAATATAGCAACTTACAACAACAAGCGAAAGCGGTCGGCTTAGGTGATCGCTGGGACGAAGTAAAAGAAATGTATCGTCGTGTGAACGATATGTTTGGCGACATCGTGAAAGTGACGCCATCGTCTAAAGTTGTCGGCGATATGGCGTTATATATGGTGCAAAACAATTTAACGGAACAAGACATTTATGAGCGCGGGGAGACGCTTGATTTTCCTGATTCCGTCGTTGAACTGTTTGAAGGATATCTCGGTCAGCCGCACGGCGGATTCCCAGAAACGTTGCAGCGCATCATTTTAAAAGGGCGCGAACCGATTACCGTTCGCCCAGGAGAGCTGTTAGAGCCGGTCGATTTTGAAAAGGTACGGGAAGAACTGTATCATCTCATCCAGCGTGAAGTGACGGATTACGACGTGCTCGCTTATGCGCTATATCCGAAAGTGTTCGTTGAATACGCGCGCACCGTCGAGCAGTTTGGGGACGTATCCGTTTTAGATACGCCGACGTTTTTATACGGCATGCGCCTTGGTGAAGAAATTGAAGTGGAAATTGAGAAAGGGAAAACGTTAATCGTCAAACTCGTCTCCATCGGTCAGCCACAAGCGGACGGCACGCGAATTGTGTACTTTGAACTAAACGGTCAACCGCGCGAAATTATCATTAAAGATGAAAGCATTAAAACAACGGTTGTCGCGCGCGTGAAAGCCGATCGCAACAATCCGAACCATATTGCTGCGACGATGCCGGGAACGGTCGTAAAAGTGCTCGTTGAAAAAGGGGAAAAGGTGAAAAAAGGCGACCACCTCATGATTACGGAAGCGATGAAAATGGAAACGACGGTGCAAGCGCCGTTTTCAGGTGTCGTCAAAGACATTTACGTTCAAGGCGGCGATGCCATCCAAACGGGCGATTTGTTAATTGAATTAGCGGAAAAATAAAAGAACGAGGCGAGCCTCGTTCTTTTATTTTAGAGCGGTAGATGGCATGACGTTCGCCCGTTGCGGCACGGCGTGCTCTTTTTTACTGCGCGTTGCTAATAATACAAAATAGCTAAGCACACCGAACAAACATGAAATGAAAAACGCATGGGCTAAGGCGACGTATAAATTGAGTTCTGTAAAGACGACGAGTGCCCCTGTTGCAACTTGGCAAGTGACGAGCGCGAGCGCGATCAGCCACCCCCAGTATATGACCGGCTGATGTTTATACCGTTTCATAGCATATATCGTCGCCCATAAAATCCAGATGAACAATAGACCGGCTGCGAAGCGGTGGCCCATTTGCACCCACTCATGCAGCTGTGTCGGAAATATGCGTGTTGGCGCGCAAAACGGCCAGCTTGGGCACGCCAAACTCGCTTGTTTATGGCGAACGAGCGCCCCTGTATAGACGACGATATAGCAATATGCGATAATGCCGTAAATATGAACGTTCATCGTGCGATCAAGCACGACCGATGCGGCATCGAACTTTTGATCGACTTCAAAAATAAATAGCGTCAATAAAAAGACGGCTGCAAATGAAATTAACGAAATACCGAAATGAAGCGCAAGCACAACGTCCGATTGTCCCCATACGACTGCCGCCGCCCCGATGAGCCCTTGTAAAACGAGGAAGACGAACGAAACGATAGCCAAAAATTTCGTTTCACGAATATGACCGATCGCTTTCCATGCCCAAACGGATAAAACGAGCACCATCAGTCCGACGACGCCTGAAATGACGCGATGGCTTAATTCAATTAGAAGCTCAGCCGTAATGTTCGATGGAATGAGCTGCCCGTGGCATAGCGGCCACGAGCGTCCACACCCCATGCCTGATCCTGTTTTCGTCACAAGCGCGCCGCCGATTAAAACGAAAAGCATGCCGATTGTCGTCGCTACTGCAAACCATTTTAAAAGCCGTTGCAATGTATCCACTTCCTTAACGAGAAATTTTATCTAGCAAATGCCTAGTAAAAACTGTATAATAAATGTGAAATACGTGTGAAGAAATTCTATCCTCATATTAGCGGAAAATGTCGAAAAGCGCAAAGTTTTATTATTTTACAATATAGCAAACGTGACAAATGTAGTTGAATATTTGAACGGAGTTTGCTAGAAATATAAGTGCGGCTATTTTTCAACGTCTTCATTGTAATAATATCATTTTGACACAAATTCGACACAATTAAGACAAAAAAAGTTCACAATTTGACAAAGAAATGTGCTTTAATATACAGAGACGACATATCGTTATCGTGTATATAATGGAAACGCCTTCAAAGGCATAAGAGAGGAGTGGCGGCAGATGGCGGATGTAGTCGAAGATGTAAAAACGACAAAAATACAGACAGGTGTTTTAAAAGATGTGTTGGCAGTCGTTAAAATTGGCATCGTCAATTCCAATTTAATTACGACGTTTACGGGACTTTGGTTAGCCCTTCATTTTACTGGAAAAGGTTTTTTAACTAACTTGCATACGGTGTTTTTTGCGCTCATTGGATCTGCGCTCGTCATTGCAGGTTCATGCGCGTTAAATAATTTTATCGATCGCGATATCGATCATTTGATGGAGCGGACAAAAGGTCGCCCAACGGTAAGCGGAAGCGTAGAGCCAAAGCGCGTGCTCTGGTTTGGCGTTCTGCTCGTCGCGGTCGGTACGATGAGCTTGCTTATGACGACCGTCACCGCAGCCATCATCGGATTAGTCGGGGTCGTGACGTACGTCTTTTTATATACGATGTGGTCGAAAAGAAGCAATACGTTTAATACCGTTATCGGAAGCATCTCTGGCGCAGTTCCGCCAGTTATTGGTTGGACGGCGGTCGATGATACGTTCCACATCGTTCCAGTCATTTTATTTTTGCTTATGTTTTTATGGCAGCCGCCACACTTTTTAGCGCTTGCGATGAAGCGATGTGAAGAATATCGCGCAGCGGGTATTCCGATGTTGCCGGTCGTCCATGGATTTGCGATGACAAAGCGGCAAATCGTCATTTGGATCGTGGCGCTATTGCCGTTACCGTTTTACTTGTTTTCATTAGGTGTACCGTTTATGGTTATCGCCACGCTATTAAATGTCGGTTGGCTAGCGCTTGGATTAGCAGGTTTTAAGATGAAAGATGACATGAAATGGGCAAAATGGATGTTCATTTATTCGTTGAACTATTTAACGATTTTGTTCGTGACGATGGTCATTGTCACCATCGATTAAAAGGTTTACAATTCTTTCTTTTTGTAAAGAAAGAATGTATATATTTCACTTTACTTCATAATCGAAAGAGGGGTTTGATTAGGCTATGAAAAAGTGGCTACGAAATTGGCGCTTGGTTTCTCTTGTATCCGCCATGGCGCTCTTGCTAGCTGGTTGCGGCAAGCCGTTTTTATCGACGCTTCAACCAGCAGGGGAAGTAGCTGACATGCAGTACAAGCTTATGCTGCTCAGCACGGCCATCATGGTCATCGTCATTGCGGTTGTAACGATCATCTTTCTTTACGTTGTGACTCGCTTCCGTCGCCGTAAAGGGGAAGAAAACAAAATTCCGAAACAAGTAGAAGGAAGCCACACGCTTGAAATTATCTGGACAGTTATTCCGATTATTTTACTAATCATCTTAGCTGTTCCAACGGTTTTATACACGTTTAAACTTGCTGATGTAAAACCGATGAACAAAAAAGAGCGCGACGTTGTCGTCGTTAACGTTCGTGCAAATTTGTACTGGTGGGAGTTTGAGTACCCGGATTACGGCATTATCACAAGCCAAGATTTAGTCGTGCCAACAGGCGAACGCGTGTATTTTAACTTAAAAGCTTCCGATGTCAAACACTCGTTCTGGATTCCAGCGGCTGGAGGAAAAATGGATACAAATACAGATAACACAAACCAATTTTTCCTCACATTTGATGAAAAGCGCGCGGAAGAGGCAGGTCGTCTATTTTACGGGAAATGTGCCGAGCTTTGCGGCCCGTCACACGCATTAATGGACTTTAAAGTGAAGGCGCTTCCTCGCGCTGAGTTTGATCAATGGGTAGAAAAAATGAAAAATGCGAAACCTGTTGCTTCAACAGACCCTGTTGTGAAACAAGGGGAAGAAATTTTCAACAAAAGCTGTATTGGCTGTCACGCCGTTACGCCAGTTGACGGTCGTCCTGAACAAGCTCGCCTTGCGCCAAACTTAGGCAACTTTGCGGATCGTGAACGCATTGCTGGCATTTTAGAACATAACGAAGAAAACTTAAAAGCTTGGCTAAAAGATCCAGAGAAAATTAAGCCAGGCAACAAGATGACAGGCACATATCCAGCATTGTCTGATGAAGAGCTTGAAGCGTTAACAAAATACTTAATGACATTATCTGTTGAGTAAGGGGATTATCGATAAAG